>JBEKXE010000060.1:0-24776 GCA_049512335.1 Candidatus Lustribacter sp. | reverse complement strand
CCAGACCGTCATCGTGGCCCAACAGGCCGACGGCGCGGCGACCGCGTCGTTCGTCGATGCACCGGCGCTGGACCACGTCAGCGGCGCGACCGCGTCGGCCGTCTACCGCCGTACCGCCGAGCGCCGCTACCAGCTCACCGCCGAGAGCTGCCGGGCGATGGTCTCGGATATGATTGCGTTCTTCTCCGGTGAGCGCGAGCCGCTGTTCACCTTTACGGGCGCCCGCTCGCTCGACGCGTAATCCCGGCGCCTCTCGGCGCCGATGATCAATTGATGGACCCCGGCACGATGGCCATGCGCGTCAGCGCAGGGGCCTTCACCGATGAGGAGAGCCTCGCGCGCATCGACGCGCTGATCGCGGCGCATCCCGACGATGTGAAGCTGCTTTTTGCACGCGCGTGCTGCTTGGAAGACCTGGGGCGCTACGAATCCGCGAAGCGCGGCTATTCCGACGTGCTGCAGCGCGACCCGACGAACTTCGGCGCGTTGACGAACCTCGGCTCGTTGCTGCACATGCACGGCCAGCAGGTCGTGTCGCGGGCGCTGTACACGAAGGCGGTGGTCGAGCATCCGGACGAGCCGATGGGCTACGTCAACCTCGGCAACGCGCTGCTCGAGGACGGGCAGATCGCGGCGGCCGAGGCGACCTATCAAGCCGGGCTGCGCGTGCGCCCGGATTACCCGAACCTGCACTTCGCGCTGCACCTCTACTACCGGCACATCGGCGACCACGACGGCGCGCTCAAACACCACCAGCTGACGTTCGTCAAACCCCTCGTCACGTGCGCGCCCTACTTCGGCGACGGACCGCCCGTCGACGTGTTGCTGCTGCTCGCCGCGCACGGCGGCAACGTGGTGACGCACCCGTTCTTCGATCGCCGCGTCGTGCGCTTGTACACGCTCGTCACCGAAGGCTATCAGCCGTGGCTCGAGCTGCCGCCGCATCACGTCATCTTCAACGGCATCGGCGACGTCGACCGGTCGATCGTGCCGCTGCGCGCCGCGCGCGAGGTCGTGGCTCACTCGAACGCGCCGGTGATCAACCACCCCGATGCCGTGCTGGCCAGCGGGCGCGCCGACATCTCGGAGCGGCTGGCGCGCGTCCCCGCCGTCATCACGGCGCGTACGATCGCGCTGCCGCGCAACGCCGTCACGGCCGACGAGCTGGCGCGGCGCGGCTTCACGTTTCCGCTGTTGCTGCGTTCGCCGGGGCACCACACCGGCAATCACTTCGCGTGGGTCGAGGACGCCGCCGAGTTGCCGGCGGTGCGCGATTCGCTGCCCGGTCTCGAATTGCTGGCGATCTCCTACCTCGACGGCCGCGGCGCCGACGGGATGTATCGCAAGTATCGCGTGCTGTTCATCGGCGGAAAGCTCTACCCGTTGCACCTGGCGATTTCACCGCGCTGGAAAGTCCATTATTTCTCCGCCGATATGGCCGACCGTCCGGACCACCGCGCGGAAGAAGCGGAGTTTCTCGCCGACATGTCCGCCGTGCTCGGCGCGCGCACGATCGCGGCGCTGGAAGAGATCGCCGCGACGCTCGGCCTCGACTATGGCGGGATCGACTTCGGGCGCGACGCGGCGGGGAACATCCTGCTCTACGAGGCCAACGCGACGATGGCCGTGTTCGCGCCGCCGCCGGAGGAGCATTTCGCGTACCGGCGCGCACCGATCGAGCGCGTGTTCAGCGCGATCCGGCAGCTCGTCGTCGACGCCGCCGTGCGCGGCGGCTTCGCCCCGGCCGAAGCGGCGGCGGCTCGGCCCCCGGGAAATACTCCGCTGCGAATATCGTGAGGGGCCGAACGCGAAGGATTCGCTTGAAGCGAATCCACTAAATCCGGTCGCCGAACAAGGCGCGCGCGTTGCCGGAATCGATCGCCGCGATCTCGGCCGGCGTGAGGCCGGACTGCGAGATGTAGTCCGCCGCGAGCTGATGGGCCTCGCCCTTCCAAAACGGCCAGTCCGTGCCGAAGACGATGCGGTCCAAACCGTACGTCTCGATCGCGAGGCGCAACGACGGCGGGTAGCCGTTGACCGTGTCGTACCAGAACGACCGCAAGACTTCGCGCGGCACGCCTTTGCCCGGCATGAAGCGCTGCGCCATGTGATCGAGCCGTTGGATGAGGAAGGGCAGCGTCCCCCCGAGGTGCGGCACGATCGTGCGGATGCGCGGAAACCGCTGCGTGAAGCCGGACTGCAACAGCTCGAGGATCGCCATCGAGTCTTCGAACGGCGCGCCCAGCGGCCAGGTGAGTCCGGTGGCCACCAACTCGGCCGAGCCGCACGCCAAGCCGGCCGGATGGATGAACAGCACCGCACCGCGTTTGTCCAGCTCGGCGTAGATCGGGTCGAACGACGGATCGGCCATGCTCGTGCCGAGGACCGACGTGTTCATCGAGACGCCCCACATGTCGAGCTCGTCGAGCATGCGCGCCAACTCGGCCAGCGCCGGTTTGATGTGCGGCAACGGCAGGATCCCGAAGGCGGCAAACCGCGCCGGCAGCTCGCGCGCGAGCCCGGCGTAGAGATCGTTGGCGAAGCGCGCGCCCTCGACGGCTTGCCGCTCCTCTAACGTATACGGCGCGACGCCGGAAACCGAGAGGATCTGTTTGTCGACATGGGCGCGGTCCATGGCGGCGAACCGTTCGGCGAAGTCGGCCTCACGCGTCGGATGCAACAGGCGGTAGCCCGGCTCGAGCCGGTCCGCGCTGAAGCCATAGCTTGCCAATAACTCGACGTACTCTTTAGAGAAGTAGTGAGCGTGAACGTCGAGGCGCATCGCCCTCTCGTTGCGCGCGGCGCTCGGGTGGAACCTTCTTGCCGCTTGCGCAGGAAGAAAATTTCCGTCCGCTCAATCACACCGGCCACGCCCGCCGCGGCTCCGGGAGGTTCAGCCCATGAAACGTTCTCGCTTAGCCATTGCGATGGCGGTCGCGACACTGCTGTTCGGCTCGGGCACCGTGCTCGGGCAGCAGCCGCCGATTCGGATCGGGATCGTCTACTCGTTCTCCGGCGCCGGCGGAACCGCGGGCAAGGAATTCAACGACGTCGTCGCCCTCTTCCAGAAGCAGCACGGCGATACGGTTGCCGGCCGGAAGATCGAGCTGGTCGAACGTGACGACGGCGGCATCGCCCCCGACAATGCCCGGCGGCTGGCGCAGGAGCTGATCGTGCAGCAGCACGTCGACCTGTTGGCGGGGTTGATCTTCACGCCCAACGCGATGGCGGTCGGCACGGTCTCGACGCAAGCGAAGGTTCCGACCTTCATCGTCAACGCGACGACCTCGGGCATCATGGCCAAGAACCCGTACATGAGCCGGTACAGCATGACCGCCACGCAAGTGACGGTACCGCTCGCGCAATACGCCTACAAGAGCGGCATGCGCAACATGTACGTCGTCTTCATGGACTACGGCCCGGGAATCGACTCCGGGAAGACCTTCGAGAGCACCTTCACCGCGGCCGGCGGCAAAGTGGCGGGCGAGATTCGCGTCCCGGTCGACGCCGAGGATTTCTCGGCCTACATCCAGCGCGTGAAAGACGCGCATCCCGACGGCGTCTACATCTTCCTCAATGCCAGCGGCTCGGGCACGACGTTCCTCAAGCAAGCGAAAACGGCCGGACTCGACAAGGCCGGCATCAAGATCTTCTGCTCGGGTGACCTGCTCACCGAACAAGTGTTGCCGGCGATCGGCGACGCCGCCGTCGGCGTGATCAGCTCGATGAATTATTCCGGCACGCACAACTCGAAGATGAACCGCGACTTCGTCAAGGCGTTCGAGGCGCAGTCGGGCGGCCTGCCGCCGACCTTCGGCGGCGTCGGCGTCTACGACGCGTTCACCGCGATGTACAAGGTGATCGACGCGTTGCACGGGCAACTCGATCCGGACAAGGTGATGGACGTCGTGAAGACGCTCAAGTTCGAAAGCCCGCGCGGCCCGATCGCGATCGATCCCGACACCCGCGACATCGTGCAGAACGTCTACATTCGCCGCACCGAGTTGCGGGGCGGCCAGCTGGTCAACACCGAGATCGACACCTATCCGATGTTCAAGGACCCCAGCGAGCATTAATGATCGGTAACCTGCTTTACATCATCTTCTCGGGCGTCGCGTACGGCGTGCTCCTGTTCCTGATGTCCGCGGGTCTGGCCGTGACGCAGGGGTTGATGCGGTTTGCGAACCTGGCCCACGCCGCGTTCGCGATGCTGGGCGGTTACGTTGCGGTCACGCTGATGAACGCCGAGGGCTGGCCGTTCTTGCTCACGCTGCCGGTGGCCGCGCTGGCGACCGCCCTGTTCGCCGGAGTGCTCGAACGCCTCTTGTTCCGGCGGTTCTACAACGTCT
Source organism: Candidatus Lustribacter sp. (assembly GCA_049512335.1). GTDB lineage: Bacteria > Vulcanimicrobiota > Vulcanimicrobiia > Vulcanimicrobiales > Vulcanimicrobiaceae > Lustribacter. Next base: position 20,427 of record JBEKXE010000060.1, on the reverse strand, counting down.
CGCAGCTGTATCAGATCATGCTGACCGTCGGCCTCGTTTCGATGTCGGTGGCCGCGGTGACGTACATCTGGGGCTCGGTCAATCAGCCGGTGCGGATGCCGCCTTACCTCAGCGGCAGCATCACGGTTGGAAACTTCGACATCGACGTCTATCGGCTGTTCCTGATCCTCGCCGGCGGTCTCGTCGTGTGGGGATTGATCTGGGGGATCGAAAGCACGAGTTTCGGCGCCAAAGTACGGGCCGCGGTCGACAACCGGCGGGTGACCGCGAGCTGCGGCATCAACGTCGACCGGCTGTTCATGTCGGCGTTTTTCATCGGCAGCGCACTGGCCGGACTCGGCGGTGCGCTCGCCGTCAATCTCGTCGGCCTCAGCCCAACGTTCGCGACGGACTTCTTGGTCTACGTCCTCATCATCGTGACCCTCGGTGGCCACGGCTCGATGAAGGGTGCGCTCGGTGCAGCGTTACTCTTAGGCACGGTGGATGTCGCCGGCAAGTATTACATCCCGCAGACCGGCCCGTTCATCATCTACGCACTGACCATCGTCGTACTTTTTTGGCGCCCGCACGGGTTGTTTGCTAGGGCATGACCGCAATCGAGATTCCGTCTCCGGCGCAGGCTCCAACGACGCAGGAGCGCGCACACCGCGTTTTCGCCTTTACCAGCCGTTGGCGCTGGGAAGAGGTCGCGTTTTGGCTTGCCGCCGTCATCTCAATCGTGGTCTTTCCGACTCACCTCGTTTTGATCGCGCAGGTGCTGATCACCGGGCTCTTCGCGCTCTCGTTCGATCTGCTCGTGGGCTACGCCGGTATTCCGTCGCTCGGCCACGCAGCATTTTTCGGGATCGGCGCCTATACGGCGGGACTGCTTGCTCGCGGCGGCTGGACCGAACCCATCAGTGGACTGATCATCGCGGGGATCGTTGCCGGAATTGCCGGACTGATACTGAGCGTCGTTGTTTCGCGACTGACCGGCATCGCACTCATCATGATCACGCTTGGAGTCGGGCAGTTCTTTTACGAGGCGGCCCATAGCGCGCGCGGCATCACCGGGGGCGACGACGGCCTTTCCGGCATCAACATCGCGCCGATCTTCGGACGCTTTCCGTTCGATTTCTACGGTCATACGGCCGTGATCTACACCCTGGTTGTCGTGTTTTTGCTCTATCTGGTCGCCCGGCGGATCGTGAACTCGCCGTTCGGTCTCGAACTCAAGGGGATTCGCGAGAACGTTCGGCGCGTTCCGGCCATCGGCGTCCCCCTGCGCAATCGCTATATGGTGGCGTTCACCGTTGCGGCTTCGCTCGCAGGCGTCGCGGGTGCGTTACTCGGGCAGATTACGCAAACTGTCGCCCTCAGTTCCCTGGACTTCAATCGCTCGGCGGCGGCATTGATCATCGTGATGATCGGCGGCATGGGAACGCTCATCGGGGCGCTCGTCGGCGCGGCGGCCTACATGGTCGCGCAGGACCGGCTGGCCGACCTCAACCCGGTGTACTGGAACTTCTGGGTCGGGCTCATGCTCGTGCTGTTCGTGCTGTTCGCACGCGGCGGTCTGATCGGCGGCGTCGACCGGTTGCTGGCGTGGGTTCGCGCGAAACGGAATAAGGCGTGAACGGGCCCGGGGACGCGCTGGCCACCGTCGAGCTCTGCAAGAACTTCGGCGCCTTGCGCGTGCTGCGCGAGATCAACTTTACGTTGCCGCACGGCTGCCGCCACGCCCTCATCGGGCCGAATGGTTCGGGCAAGACGACGTTGATCAACGTGATCGGCGGTGCGCTTGCGCCGACCTCGGGCAAGATCGTGCTCGAAGGTGAGGACATCACGGCGCTGACCGCGGATCAGCGGGTGTTACGCGGGCTGACCCGGACGTTCCAGATCAACACGCTCTTCCCGCGTCTGACGCCGATCGAAGCGGTGACGATGGTCGTCTGTCAGCGGCGCGGCATCGGAGCATCGCTCTGGCGCAGCCTCAAACATTCGCACGACGCGATCGACGAGGCCTACGAGATCCTCACGCAACTGCATCTGGCCGAGGATTGCGACCGGCCGACCGCGCAGCTCGCATACGGCCGGCAGCGGCTGCTCGAGATTGCGCTGGCGCTGGCGGCGCGGCCGAAAGTGCTGCTGCTCGACGAACCTGCAGCCGGCGTACCGCAGCAGCAGAGCGGCGAGATCCTGCACGTCATCTCTTCGCTGCCGGACGACATCGCGGTCTTGTTCATCGAGCACGACATCGACCTCGTGTTCCGTTTCGCCGAACGTATCACGGTGCTCGTCGCCGGCCGGATCCTGTGCGAGGGCACGCCGGCCGAGATCGCCGCCGACCCCGAAGTGCGTCGCATCTACTTGGGTGACGAAGTCCATGCCTGACACCGAAGCGCTCCTGCACGCCGAGGCGATCACCGCGGGCTACGGTGAGGGCATCGTGCTGCACGACGTCGGCTTCACGCTGACGGCGGGCAACTCGCTGGCGGTGCTCGGCCGCAACGGCGTCGGGAAGTCGACGCTGATGCTGGCGCTGCTCGGGCACCTGCCGCTGCGCAGCGGCAAGATCGTCATCCGCGGCGCCGACGTGACGTCCGCGTTGCCGCACGAACGGGTGTACGCCGGTCTCGGCTGGGTGCCGCAAGGCCGCGAGTGCTTCCCGTCGCTGACGGTCGACGAGCACCTGGTGATCGCCGCGCGCAAGGGCCCCTGGAACCGCGATCGCGTGTACGAGCTCTTTCCGCGCTTGCGCGAGCGCATCAAGAACATGGGCAACCAGCTCTCGGGCGGCGAGCAGCAGATGCTCGCCATCGGGCGCGCGCTCATGACGAACCCGGCGGTGCTGATCCTCGATGAACCGCTCGAGGGGCTGGCGCCGGTGATCATCGCCGAGGTGTCGCAGTGCCTGCGCCGGCTGGTCGCGGAGGAGGGCACGACGCTGATCCTGGTCGAGCAGCGCGCGGCCTTCGCGCTCGAGATGACGGCCGAGGCGATCGTGCTCGAACGCGGCCGGATCGTGCATCGCTCCTCGTCGGAAGCGCTCGCCGGTGACGAGGAGCTGCTCGACCGGGTGATCGGCATGCGCAAGCTCCACGAGACGGCCAAGGAGCTGGCCGCGGACGAGCGCGCTATTCCATAGGGTGAAACACCCGCCGCGATTTTGCGGCGGGCAGGATGAACGCCGGCCGGTCTGCGGCAAAGGACCTGCCATGCTCGAGCAAGCCAAGAACGAACTGCTGACCCGGGTTGGTCCGGGGACGCCGATGGGCGACTTGATGCGACGGTACTGGATGCCGATCGCCGGCGAAACGGAGCTGGCGGCGAACCCGGTCAAGGCCGTCCGCCTGATGGGCGAGGACCTCGTCCTCTACCGCGATCTGGCCGGCACGTACGGCCTGGTTGCGCGGAACTGTCCACACCGTCGCGCTGATATGTCGTACGGCTTCGTCGAGCAGTGCGGCTTGCGCTGCAACTACCACGGCTGGAGCTTCGACGAGACCGGGGCCTGCGTCGAGCAGCCGTTCGAGGACGTCGCGAACCCGCAGGCGCGGTTCCGCGACAAGGTGCGCATCACCGCGTATCCGGTCGAAGCGAAAGCCGGTTTGCTGTGGGCCTACCTCGGGCCGCAACCGGCCCCGCTGGTGCCCAACTACGAGCCGTTTCTGTGGAAGAACGGCTTCAAGCAGATCGTGATCTCCGAGGTGCCGTGCAACTGGCTGCAAGGTCAAGAGAACTCGATCGATCCGGTGCACTTCGAGTGGATGCATCGCAACTGGAGCGTCCGCTTACGCGGCCAGACCGGGCCGTACGCGCCGCGTCACCAAAAACTCGCGTTCGACGAGTTCGACCACGGCTTCACGTACCGCCGCATCACCGAAGACACCGACGAAAACGATTTGCTCTGGACGATCGGCCGCACGTGCTTGTGGCCGAACGCGCTCTATACCGGCGATCACTTCGAATGGCGCGTGCCGATCGACGATGGGAACATGCTCAGCGTCACCTGGCACTTCTCGCGCGTTCCGCACGAGCAAGAACCGTACGAGCAGACGACCATCCCGACGTGGCACGGTCCGATCAAGGACGAGCTCACCGGTAAGTGGATCACGACGCACGTGATGAATCAGGACTTCGTCGCCTGGCTCGGTCAGGGCACGGTCTCGGATCGCTGGAACGAGCATCTCGGCTCGAGCGACCGCGGCGTGATCATGATTCGCAAACGGTTTCTCGAGGATCTGGAGCGTATCGAGCGCGGCGAGGATCCGAAGGCGATCGTGCGCGACCCTGAAGCCAACGAATGCATCCCGTTACCGGTCGCCAATCGCCGCTCGCTCGTCGAGGGCATGTCGCGCGCCGAGATGGACGCGCATCCGTTTGCCGGGCCGCGTCTGTATCCGTTCCAAGCCGGTCAGCCCGACGAGGTCCGGCACGCGTACGAAGCCGCGATGGGTTTCGATTCGCCGCCGCCGCCGATGGAGACCGTGCTGGCGAAGCTCGCCTCGTCGGCCGCAACCGTGGAGCGTTCCGCCGCGAAGGTCTAACTCGCGGTCTCCGTCTCCATGATGCGCTCGCCTTCGGCATCGGCGACGGGCGACGCGTGCAGGGCGCGGATCGGTTTGCGCCGCCACACGCCGAAGTAGTACGCCGACTGCAGCGCCAAGGCGACGACGAACGCGATCGGATAGGCGATCCAGACGCCGCGCAGGCCGATCGAGCCGTGCGAGAGGATCCACGCGATCGGCACCTCGACGCCCCAGATCGTGCAGATCTGGATCGTCGTCGGCCACAACACGCTGCCGCTCGAGCGCATCATGCCCGAGAGCACGCTCGTGTTACCGAAGATGACGTAGCTCCAGAGGGTGATGGAGAGCAACTCGCGCGCCATGTTCAACGTCGCCTGATCGGTGAGGAACAGCGAGAGGATCTCATGCGCGAGCAAGTACACGACGGTGATCAGGACGCCGCCGACGATGTAGTTCAGCAGCACGCCGGCACGCACGATCCTGCGCAGCCGATCCTGCCGTCCCGCCCCGATCGACTGCGCGCCGAAAATCGACGCGGTGATGCCGATGCTGATCGCCGGAAACTGCACGTAGCTGACGATCTGGTTCACCGCGCCGTACGCGGCGGTCGCCGAGGAGCCGAAGCGGTTGACGAACGACAGCACCGCGATTTCCGACAACGAGACCATGACGAACTGGATTCCGGTCGGGATGCCGATGCGGACCAGCGTCAGCAGCAGCGGAATCTCGAGCCGCAGGTAGTGGCGTAATTTGCCGAAGGCCAGCGGGTTGTCGGTGCCTTCGAGAAACACCAACAAGCCGGTCAGACCCGCGCCGGTCGAGATGATGTTCGAGATCGGGGCCGCGATGATGCCGAGTCCCGGCAGGCCGAAGGCGCCGCGGATCAAGAGCGGCGTGAGTACGACGCCGATCGCCGTGCTCGAAATGAGGACAATGAGCGGCGAGCGCGAGTCGCCGGTACCGCGCAGAAACGTCGTGTAAGCGAGGTAGACGAAGAGCACCGGCAGCGTGGCGAACACGATGTTGGCGTAACGCACCGCGTTGTCGATCACGTCGGGCGGCGTGTCGATCAGCTGCAGGATCTGGCGGTCGAAGGCGAAGCCGATGCCGCCCAGCACGACGCCGAAGACGACCGCAAACGTCAGCGTCGTGCCGGCGGCCCGGCTGAGCCGGGCCTGATCGTGCGCGCCGTAGGCTTGTCCGATGAGCACGGTGCTGGCGCTGGCGATCCCGAAGAAGAACGAGATCAAGAAGAACAGCATCGGGAACATCGACGACGCGGCAGCAAGCGCCCGTACGCCGAGCATGCGCCCGAGGAAGATGCTGGTGAACGTCCCCGACGCCGATTGCAACACGTTGGCAAGCATCAGCGGAACGAGGAAGACGAGCATCGTTCGCCAGAACGGCTTGCTGTCGTCGAGAACGGCGCCGCGTCGCTGCATTTCCGAGCCCTTCGCCCGCAAAGACGTGGTGCCCGCTGCGGCGAAGTACGGCGTTCGGGGGCGATTAGCTCAGCTGGGAGAGCAGGACCTTTACACGGTCAAGGCCGGCGGTTCGAGCCCGTCATCGCCCACCAAGTTCTTTCAGTGGAGGGGTCAGTGGCGAGTCGCGGGCCGATCGCAGCGTTGGTGGCCGCGCTCGTCGCCGCGAGCGGCGTTGCGGCTGATGCGCAATTTCATGGCGGCACGATCGTCACGTTTCCAAGCGCGCCCATCGGCGGCGCTGCACCGAACACGATGCGCGGGCGGTTCAACGTGCCGAAAGCGGCAAGCGGAAGAGTTCCGGCGGTCGTCTACGTGCACGGTACCGCAGGCGTCGACGGCCGCGGCGCGTTCAACGCGTTCGCGCTTAACGAAACCGGCATCGCGACGCTCGAGATCGACATGTGGGAAGCGGCCGGTTTGGCGCCGAGTCAGAACGATCGCGTGCGGCTCGTCGACCGCGAGCAATATGCGTACGGTGCGCTGAAGTTTCTGGCCGCGCAACCTCAGATCGACGCGAGCCGGATCGGCATCGAGGGCGAGTCGATGGGCGGCGGCGTCACGCTACAGGCGGCAAGATCGGCGCGGACATCACGGTCTTTCCGGGCGGGACGCACCGGTGGGACACGCTCTGTACGGTCGGAAGGTGTCCCCTTCGCTGAATCTCCCGCGAATCACGTTGTCGCCGCGGCCGAGGTGCGGTTGATCCGGGGCGTGCGCTGCGCCGCACTCGTGACAGGCCTCGATGGCATCTTGCGTCTTGGCCTCGAGCGTCATCTGCGCATCGAGTAATGCATCGCTCCGCCGCATCGCGCAGCGAGTAGATGGCCTTGACCTTATTGGGGATATTCGTCCCCCGAGCGAGCAATTTGCGCTGCGATCGTTCCCGGCGAATGGCGCAACGAAACGCCAAGCTGCTCGTCTTCCCGGGAGGGGGCCTAGCCGCGGCGAGCGCTTAGAAGCGCGGAACCGCGACGAGCCGCAAACGCGTATCGAGCACGTCCTCGAACGCTGCGGTCGCCAACGTCAGCAACGCCTCGTCGCACGTCGAACAGCGCCGGTCGTCGCCGTCGCCGGTGCCGTGATCGCTGCAGCGGGCCGTGCCGCAGCCGGTGCAGATCGCATCGGGGCGCGCGCCGCAGCGGGCTTCGCCGGCGGTCGCTTCGCAGCGATCGAACGCAATAGCGATCACCTGGCCGACGAGCTGCCCGTCACTTGGAACTCGGCGACCGCGGGATTTTGAGGGGACGCGCGCTGGGCGTTCGAGGGTGTCGTCGTCGACACGCAGCGCGGTTTTCCGCGACATTGAAAGACTACATGCGGCGCAACCGAGCGCCTCACCTTTAAATCTCGAGCGTCAATCCGAATCTCGGCACCGTGCGCGTGCACGCCGCCGTTCCCGCCGGAGAACGGCGCTACCATCAGGAACGCGATACCGGCTCGCTCAATGCCCTCCGAGCTGCTTGAGCGCCTGGGGCAGCAGCGAAGCGTCGATCATGTTTTCGACCGGATGCGACCGTTGCGCGAGCCCTTGTGCGAGCCAAAATTCTTGAATCCGCCGTAAGGAAGCGGCATCGATCGCTCCCATGTTGCCGGGGTAGCTGGGGCCGCCCTGACGCGCCAACACCGTCTCCGAGATGCCGGACCACGTCGACAGCTCCTTGAGCAGATCCGGCGTAAACGTACCGTGGGCGTTGAGAACGTCGCGCGTCGCTTGGAGGTACGCCACCAGGAAGCGGACCGCAACGGCCCGGTGATCGTGCGCGAAGCTGCTCGATGCCACCAGGTACGTCGGTTGGTACCACGGGACGAGCTCGCTCATCGACATCCACTTGTGCCCGAGTTTTTGGTCTTCCAATTGGCCGACGGCCGGTTCGTTGGCGCCGATGACGTCGAACGCCTTATTGATCATCGCCGAATACCAGTCGGCGGTGTTCTTCAGCTTCATCGTCAGCCGCACGTCCGACGGCGCCAGATGCGCGCGCTGCAGGGCCGACAACACCACGAGACTGATCGGCGTCCCGGCGTTGGCCGCGTCGATGCTCTTGCCGCGCAAATCGGAGAGCTTGCGAATCGTGCCGTTGTCCCACTCATCCTGGCGGACCAAGAGCCACACCGTACTCGACCAGCCCGGGTGCGCGCCCGAGGCGCCGGCGATGATCTTCGCGTCGAACCCGGCATCGAATTGGTTGAAGAAGCTCGGCGCCGTCGCCAGCGGCGCGATGTCGATGTCGCCGAGCGCCAGCATCGGCGCGACGACCGCCGACGAGCCCGGAATCTTCGTGACGACCACGTTGAGGTTTTGCTTGGCAAAGTACCCGCGATCGATGGCTAAGAAAATCGGCAGGTTCGTGTCGAGCTGCGGGTTGACGGCGATGCGCACGGTGTCCGCCGATTGCGCCCGCACGCCGGCGGCCGGGGCCAGCGCCAGCGCGACGGCCAGGCCGATCCAACGCCATACCGTAATCGAAATGCGCACGGTTATTCGCCTTCTCCTAATTCTGCCAGAGCACCCAGCGGTCGAGGTACTGATCGACCCACCCGGACTGTGGTCCGGACGGATCGTGCGACATGCCGCCGCTTCCGTAGATGCAGATCGGTGCGGGCAGATCGGCGCAAATCGCCGCGATGGCGCGCCCCAGCGCGACGCAGCGTTCGCCGTTCAACACCGCGGCGGAGCGTTCGACCGTCTTGATGATGACGGGGACGACCGGCACGTCGAGCTCGGGCACGATCATCGGCAGCGGACGGGTGAGCGCGTGGGGCGCTTTCCGTTCCGGACGGCCTTGCGGGTTGATCCTGCGGCTGATCGCAACGTCGAAAAGAAACTGTCCTGAAACAGACTCGGGACATGGGACGACGCCATTCCGAGCACTAGGGGCACGACGGTACCGCGGCGTTGATTGACAACAAATGTTACCCTAGCATAAGATATGCCAGGAGCGCAACCCCGAGGAGTCATGCAATGGAGAGCACCGCGATTGGCAAGCTGGTCGACGGGCACACGGGTCTCGTCAGCCGTTCGATCTTTTCCGATCAGCAGATCTTCGAGGAAGAGGCGCAGCGCGTGTTCGCTAAATCGTGGCTCTTCGTCGGGCACGAGAGCCAGATACCGAACAAGGGCGATTACTTCGTCTCGCAGGCCGGCCGCGAACCCGTCGTCGTCGTTCGTGACGAGGACGGCCAGGTGCAGGTGCTGCTCAACGTCTGCACTCACCGCGGGATGCCGGTGTGCCGCTACGATCGCGGAAACGCCAAGCGGTTCACCTGCGCCTACCACGCCTGGACGTTCGCGACGAACGGCGATCTCGTCGGCGTTCCGCTTTCGAAGGAAGGCTACGGCAACCGGCTCGTACGCGAGCAGTGGGGCTTGATCAAAGCCAAGGTGACCCGCTATTACGGTAGCATTTGGGCGACGTTCGATGCGGCCGCGGCGCCCTTTGAGGCGTCGCTCGGCGACATGGCCTTGATGCTGCGGGATTTCTTGCAAGCACCCGACGGTGAAGACGACGGCTTGGAGGCGATCGAGGGCATCTTTAAATTCCGCATTCCGAGCAATTGGAAATTCGGCGCCGAGAATTACGCCGGCGACCTCTATCACAGCGTCAGCCACAATTCCGTGCAGCGCATCGGCATCTCCGAGAGCGGTAAGAGCGGACGCCATACCTGGGATGCCGATCCGAGCACGTTCCGGATCCTGAACGTCGCCTACCCCGCCGGCGGACATGCCGCCCGCGTCAGCCTCTACGATGACGAGGCGCGCGGCTACCAATCGCAGTGGGCCCAGAGCCCTGAAGCCGACGAGTATTTTCGCGCCGCGCACTACGCGCGCCAAAAGCGGCTGGGCTCCCGATCGCGGCTGTTGAACCGCGGTGGCATCGTGTTCCCGAACATGGCCTACAACGCAGCCGGCAGGTCGACGATCGCCATCTGGGTGCCCCTCGCCCCGAACCTGACCGAAGTTTGGAAATGGTATTTCGTCCCGAAGAACGCGCCCCAAGCCGTCAAGGACGTTCTCCGGCACTACCTGTTGCGTTACGGTGGGCCGCCGGGCATGGTCGAGCAGGACGACATCGAGAATTGGGCGTCCGCTCAGGTCGGGGCCGAAAGCGTGGTTGCGCGGCCGCTGCCGATGAATTACGCGTTGCGCCTGGGCGGCGGAAAATGGGCGTGGCCCGAACCGTGGCTCGGCGCCGGCGCATACGTGGACGAGGATTGGTCGGAGCACAGTCAGCGCGTGTTCTACGCTCATTGGGCGGAGATGATGGGCGGCGAGCGGCAATTTCGGGCCGAGGAGCAGCCGGCATGATCGATCTATCGTCGAGCGTGAAGGAACAAGTCGAGAATTTTCTCTCGTACGAGGGCGAGCTTCTCGACGAGCGAAAGTTCGATGCCTGGCTCGACCTCTTGGCCGACGACGTTCGCTATTGGATGCCGTTGGTTCGGAACTTCCAGCACGACAAACCCGAAATGGAATACACGCGCGAACAATGCGATGCAGCCTGGTTCGACGAGGACAAGAAAACCCTCGCGCAGCGCGTGCGGCAGATTACGGGCGGCGACCACTGGGCGGAAGAGCCCCTGTCGCGCACGACGCACATGACGACGAACGTGCGCATCGACGGCATCGCGGGCGATGAGCTCACGGTGAAGTGCAGATTCCTCATCTACGTCAACCGGCGCGACACGGAGATCCGTCTCTTCGCGGGCAAGCGGGTCGACATCTTGCGCCGGAACGGCAGCAGTTTTCTCGTGCGCAAGCGCTCGATTTTTCTCGATCAGACCACGCTGCTCGCGAAGAATCTCACGACGTTCTTCTAGCGTGGCGCGAAACGCAGCGGCGGGTGAACCGCATGAAATCACCTCCCTTCCGGCGCCGCTCGAGCCGCTCTTCGCGGGCGACGTCGACTATTTGTTTCGCATGATCAGGCTGGGCGAGATCCGGGCGATCGAAGCGCTGCTCAAACCGGTCGGGCTCGCGCGCAGCGCGTGGTGGCCGCTCGCCGTTCTCCGCGAGAACGACGGCATGTCGCAACGCGAACTCGCGAAGCGCCTCAACCTGAAGGATGCGGCCATCGGCAAAGCCGTCGACGCGATGGAAAAGGCCGGAATCGTCTACCGCGGCACCGATAAGACCGACCGGCGCAAGGCCCTGGTGGGTCTGACGCCGGCGGGCAAGAAGCTCGCAACCAAGGTGGGCAAAATGAAGAGCCGGTTTCTCGACGCAATGGTGGCCGGGTTCTCCGAACGGGAGCTGCGTGAGTTCCGCACGCGGCTCGCGGCGGTGTACGGCAATCTGAGCGGCTTCATCGCGGACCTCGACCGCAATGCCTGAAGCCCCGTTTCTGAAGAACGCCTGGTACGCGGTCGCAACGTCCGGCGCGGTTCGCGCCGCGCCGCTCGGCCGGCGCATCTGCAACGAACCGGTGGTCATCTTTCGCCGCGCCGACGGGAGCGTTGCGATGCTCGACGACCGCTGTCCGCACCGCAAGGCACAGCTCTCGTGCGGAGCGGTGATCGACGACGCGTTGGAATGCCGCTACCACGGTTTCCGCTTTTCGGGCGACGGCGCGTGCGTGCTCATCCCGGCCGGCGACGTGCCGCCCGCGGCGTTTCGAGCGCGCGCCTATCCCGTCGTCGAGCAGCACGGTTTCGTCTTTGCGTGGTTCGGCGAGGCCGGGAAGGCCGACCCGTCGCTGATCCCCGATCTGAGCCGCAACGACTCGCCGGACTGGGCTGCCGTTCGCGACTACCTCTACGTCAAGGCCGGTTACAAGTTACTGATCGACAACATCATGGACCTGACGCATACGGCGTTCGTTCACAAAACGACGCTCGCCGGCCCCCAGGTCGCTGAAACGCCGCTCGAGGTCTCCGTGAACGACGGCGTGGTGCGCGGCGAGCGCGTCATGCGCAACGTCGATCCCGCGCCGATCTTTCGGGCTGCGCTCGGAAGAGACGGAAAGATCGACCGCTGGCAGATCATGGAATATCATCCGCCGATCCTCGCGGTGGCGATCCTGGCGGCCAAGGAGCCGGGCACCGTGACCACGCTCGACGTGCCGACGCACATCCTCTACAATCTCTTCACTCCGGAAACGGAGCGCTCGACGCACTACTTCTGGTCGACCGTGCGCTGCTGGGCCCTCGACGATATGGCGGTTTCCAAAACCTATCTCGACATGAGCCGGACGGCGTTCAACGAGGACGTCGAGATCGTCGAAGGGCAGCAGCGGATGATCGACGACGATCCGCGCGGGTCGGCGTTGGCCTACTTCTCGGCGGACAAGGCTGCGCTCGAAGCGCGCCGGCTCCTGACGCGATTGATCCGCGCTGAAGCATCAACGCCATAGCCCGGAAAGGAACGTCAGGCCGGGCGCGAAACGGAAAATCTCTCCATCGCGTTTCGCTTGAGCAGGAGAGAATATGACTATTCGCGCTTTGACCATCGGCGCGGGAGCCGCATTATCCGCGGCTCTCTTGCTAGGCTCGATCGTTCGGGCCGCGGATGCGCCACCGGTAACGATTCCCGTGATCCTGCCGCTGACCGGCGGCGGCGCCTTCATCGGACAGACGCACGAGAAGACCATGCAGATCCTTGAAGACATGGTCAACAAGAGCGGCGGCATCAAGGGCCGGCCGCTGAAGTTCGATTTCCTCGACGATCAGACGAGCCCCGCGGTCTCCAAACAGCTGGCCACGCAGGCCATGACCGAGTCGCCGATCGTCTTGGGCTCCTCGCTCTCGGCGATGTGTCAGGCGGACGCGCCGGTGTTCGCGGCCAACGGTCCGGTGAACTGGTGCCTCTCGCCGGCGATCTATCCGGCCAAGGACTCCTACGTGTTCTCGACCAGCGTCAGCACCAAGGATCTCTTCGTCGCCACCTTGCGCTTCTTCCGTGAAAAGGGTTGGAAGAAATTCGCCTTGCTGGCCTCGCAAGATGCCTCGGGTCAGGACGGCGTCGACGACACGGCGCTGGCCTTGAAGCTGCCCGAGAACAGCGGCATGCAACTGGTCGATACCGAGCGCTACGCCGCCTCCGACGTTTCGGCAACGGCGCAACTCACGCGCATCAAGGCCGCCGGACCACAAGCGCTGATCATCTGGGTCCCGGGCACGCCGTTTGCGACCGGTCTGCGTGCGATGCAAGACGTCGGCCTCGAGGTCCCCGTGGTCGCGACGAGCGCCAACATGGTCGTCGCGCAGCTCAAGCAGTACAGCGCCTTCATGCCCAAGGAACTGTACTTCCCCGGCGTGACATACGCGGCCGGCATCGCGCAGAACGCGCGCGTGAAACATCAGCAAGACCTCTACAACGCCGCGATGAAGGCGGCCGGGGTGACGACCGACTTGCAATCGGGGATGACGTGGGACGCCGGCTTGATCACGGTCGATGCACTGCAGCACCTCGGGCCGACCGCAACCAGCGCGCAACTCCGTAGCTACATCGACGGAGAGACGAACTTTGCGGGGATTCTCGGCGTCTACAACTTCCAGACCTCGCCGCAACGCGGCACGGACCTCAACGATGCCGTGATGCAACTCTGGAACGGCAACGGCTGGACGACGGCGAGCTCCTTCGGCGGAGCGCTGAAGTAGGCGTGCCCGGCGAGATCCGCATTCAGGGCGTCGCCAAGACGTTCGTGGGCCCGCACGGCGACGTGCAGGCGCTGGACCCGCTCGAACTGACGATTCCGCAGGGCCAGTTCCTGTGCATCGTGGGCCCGAGCGGGTGCGGTAAGACGACCCTGTTGCGGATCATCGCCGGCCTCGAAACGCCGACCGCCGGCGCGGTCGATTTCACGATCGCCCACGAGGGCCAACCGCTGCGCAGCGTCGTGTTTCAGGAGCAGGGCATCTTCCCGTGGATGACCGTGCTGCAGAATACGGCCTTCGGACTCAAGGTGCGCGGCGTCGCCCGCGGCGTGCGCGAAGCGCAGGCGAATGCGTATCTCGACATGTTGGGCCTCACGCAGTTCGCCGACGCGTATCCGCGCCAGCTCTCGGGCGGCATGCGCCAGCGCGTCAACATCGCGCGCGCGTTCGCCAACGACCCGGCGATTCTCCTGATGGACGAACCGCTGGCGAGCCTGGACGAGCAGACCAAACTGCTGGTGCAAGACGATCTCTTGCGCTTGTGGGAAGGCACGCACAAGACCGTCGTTTACATCACGCACAGCCTCGACGAGGCGATCGTGCTGGGCGACCGCGTGATGGTGATGACCAACCGCCCGGGCAAGATCAAGAGCCTGGTCGACATCGACTTGCCGCGCCCGCGCAACGTGCTCGACATGCACTCCAACACCACGTTCTTCGACATCCGCAGCCGCATCTGGACCGCCCTGCGCGAAGAAGTCCTGACCCTCCGCCAGCGTGAGATCCACAATGATAGCGTCACGGTCTAAGCCGAAGATGTCGGCTCACCAGCGCGACCGCATCATGGTAGTGGTGAGTCCGCTGGTCGTGCTGATTTTGTGGGAGTTCTGCTCGCGCACCAACATCGTCGACCGGCGCATCCTCGCGCCGCCGACGGTGATCGCGGCGACGATCTGGCAGCTGATTCAGACCGGCGGCTTGATCAATACGGCCGGCATCACGCTGGCGCGTTTCTTCGTGGGCTTCTTCCTGGGGTTGATCCCCGGCACGCTGATCGGCTTGGCGATGGGCGTCTCACCGTGGACGAGGTCGATCGTGCAGCCGCTGGTCGCCGCGTTCTATCCGTTGCCGCGTATCGCGCTCTTCCCGATCATCCTGATCCTGGTCGGGCTCAACGAGACCTCGAACGTCATCTTGATTTCGCTCGGGCCCTTTTTCACGATGATCATCACGACGATGGCGGCCGTGCTCAACGTCGAGCCGATCTACAAAGAAGTTGCCAACAGCTTCGGCGCGCGCCCGCGCGACATGTACTTCGACGTGATGTTTCCGGCGGCGCTGCCGGTGATCATGGGCGGCGTGAAGCTGTCGGTCGGTCTGGCACTGCTCAATACGGTCGCGGTCGAATTTCTCGTTGCCGACAACGGCATCGGCCACCTGATTTGGAACTCGTGGACGACGTTGTCGATCAGCCAGTCGGTGGCCGGCCTCGTAACCGCCGGAATCATCGGCTCGGCCCTGTTCACGATCGCCGGCCAGATCGAAAAACGCGTCGTCCCCTGGGTTCCGGACAACCGCTAGGCGCTTATCGCACCGACCCACCTCCCTTTGTCATCCTGAGCGAAGCGCCGTAGGCGCGCAGTCGAAGGACCGCCACACGCCTAGCCAGCGGGCGCCTTCGCGCCTGGCCGACATTGAGTATTACCGTCGAGTTGCCTTTCTCGCGAGGATTGTAAAGTGTCGCTTGACAGGATATAATTGGAGGCGGTGTGGAACGTTTCGGCAACGAGGCATCTCGGCTTATCTGGGAGGGACGTCCGAACAAGGCGACCCGTCGGCTCGTGCCATCGGTGCTTCACGCAAAGACGGCTGCACGAATGGACACAATCCTGAATACCGCTAGCCTGAAGGAGTGCTCCAGCTTTCCGCCTGGATGGCATTTCAAGGTGCTGCATGGCAAGCAACGCGGAGTATTCCAGGTGAGAATTGATGACCGATATCGCATCCGGTTTCGCTGGGATGAGCAGTACGGCGCGGTCGACGTCACTACCGGGGAGTTTCATGACGAGGATGATTAATGGTTAGGAGTATTGCGGTACCGAAGTATCGGCGACCGAGCACGCCGGGTGACCTCATCCGTGAATATCTGGACGATCCCGGACTGCGCCTGACGCAAGGCGAACTTGCCGCGCGACTCGGTGTAAGCCGAGGGAACCTCAATGCGATCGTCAACGGGAAACGCGCTATTACACCGGCGATGGGCCTCCGGCTCGAACGGGTCCTCGGCATTAGTTTAGAGACGTGGCTGAACTTACAGGCGGCAGTGGATATTTATGATGCAGTGCATTCACCCGAGGCTCGCGAGATTGCCAGGCTCAAGCCGCTTCGTACTTCGGCCGCGTGAAATGGCCAATCCCGGGAGGTGAACGCGTTCAGCGGCCCGGTTGAACGAATACCAAGAAAAGCAAACATGAATTTGACGTTATCCCCAAAGGATTGGCGCTCTCCGGCGGCACATGGTTCGGGTACCGCGACTGTGGGCGCGCGGACAAAAGTAACATCGTCGCCCACACCCGGTAGTAGGGCAACCTACTACGCGACGGCAGCAAGGCTCGCTCTGCGGGCCTTGTTGTTTTTCCCAGCGAAAGCGCCGTGACGTGAAGCCCCGGCACATCGTTTGCCTCGTTTTGGCCATCGGGTTGTTGGCCGCAGCCTACATCGGGGTCCGTCGCGAACGGCACGAAGCGGCTGCCCGCAACGTCGAGATCGTGATGGACGACTCGGACTTCAGCGACCTCGCGAAGTCCTACGGCTACAACGAAGACGCGTTTCTGCAGGCGCTGCGCCGGGCCGGCCTCACCTCGCTCGCGGTCAGCGAGGAGCTGGGCGCGAACATCCCCGGCGCGCCGGCCGCCAACGCCTACGCCGGCGGCGCGCTCCTCGATCAAGCGCGGCTCTCGCCGCTGAGCGATCCGCTCTTCGCTTCGCTCGTGCGCGCTGGTGCGATTCGCGCCGACACGATGTATCTCGTCGCGTACGACGCGCCGACCGCGCAGCGTTACGCCGAGCAGCTGCCGCTGCACTTCGCGCCGCGCACGATCCGGCTCTTGCGCGCCAAGCTGCCCGCGGTGTGGGCGATCCGGACGACCAGCGATTACTTCGACGGCGAGACGTTCGGGCTGCCGTTCGACCGCGTCGCGCTGGCCAAGCGCGAGGGTCTGCTGCTCGTCCCGCGGCTGCAGAACGACGAAGGCTTCACGCCGGCCGGCATCCGCGGCGTCGTCGACGCGGCGACGCGCGGTCAACGCGTCCGCACCGCGATCTTCTTCGGGCTGCGCAACGCGGTGCTGGGCTACCCCGACCACACCGACGCTGCCGCCGCGGCGCTGACCGCCGATCACGTGAACTTCGGCGTCGTCGAGACCTACGACCCCAAGCAAGAACAACTCGGCGACGCCGATCTCGCGCGCCGGATGACGGAACGGCTGGTGCGCGTGCAAGCGATCGCCAAACCTGAGGCCGACAAGCTTTCGCCGGAAGAGATCGTCGCGCGCTACCTGCTCGGCGTGAACGAGCGCAACATCCGCGTCGTGTATTTGCGCCCGTACGCGCATTCGTGGAACGGGCGTTCGATCGAAGCCACCAACGTCGAGATCGTGAGCCGGATCGCGGCGGGGATCCGGGCCGACGGCCGCCGCATCGCCTCCGCCTCGGCGTTCGCGCGCTTCGCCATCAATCCGGTTGCGATCGCGCTGGCGTCGCTGGCCGTGCCGGCGAGCCTGCTGTTCCTGCTCGAGGCGTTCGGCATCGGCGGTATCGGCTGGATCGCCGCGCTCGTCATCGCCGACCTGCTCTTCGTCGGTGCGGGCTACGCGAGCCATCACGACATCATCGCGCGCAAATTGCTCGCGCTCACCGCGGGGCTGTCCTTCCCGGCCCTCGGGATGCTCGCCACCGCGTGGGCGTTCCGTGGCGAGGCCGCACCGTTTTTCCGCACCGCCAACGCGTACGCGCGCGGATTGATCGCGCTGGTGCTCGGCATCGCGGTCACGCTCGCCGGCGCGCTGACCATCGTCGGTTTGTTGAGCACGCTGCTCACGATGACCGAAGTCGATCACTTCCTGGGCGTGAAATACGTGCTCGTGCTGCCGCCGCTGATCGCGCTCGGGCTCTATTTCTTCACCGACCGGTTCGGCGCGAAGCTCGATCTGAGCTCGATCGCCGAAGAACCGGTGCGCGTGGTGCAGTTGTTGGCCGGGCTCGTGCTCGTCGCCGGCGCGTTTCTGGTGCTCGAGCGCAGCGGCAACCAAAGCGACATCGCGCCGTCGTCGTTCGAGTTGGCGTTGCGCGCGCACCTGACGACGATCTTGCAGGTGCGGCCGCGCTTCAAGGAATTCGTCGTCGCGTGGCCCGCGCTGATGCTCGTGCCGGCGCTGTTCGCGGCCGATCGCCGGCGCTGGGGCTGGCTGTTCGTGCTCGCGGCGGGAATGGGGCTCGGCGATTTGATCGACACGTTCTCCCACCTGCACACGCCGCTGCTGGTGAGCATCGAGCGGGTGTTCAACGGCGCGGTGCTGGGCGCGGTGCTCGGCGCCGTGGTGATCCTCGTGTATCGCAAACTCCGGCCGCTCATGGTCCGGTGAGCGCGCCGCGGGTGCTGATTTCGGGTTACTACGGCTTCGGCAATCTGGGCGACGAAGCGCTCCTCGACGTGATCGTGAAGCGCCTGCGCAGCACCTATCCCGACGGTTCGATCAACGTGCTCAGCGCGGACCCGGCCGGCACCGCGGCGCGGCTGAACGTCGAGGCGACGCCGCGCATGGATTTGGGCGCGGTGCGCCGCGCGATCGAGCGCGCCGACGTCGTTCTCTCGGGCGGCGGCGGTTTGCTGCAGAACGTGACCAGCCTGCGCAGTTTGCTCTACTACGCCGGGATCATCCGCACCGCGACGCGCGCGCGCAAGCGCACGATGATCTTCGCCCAGTCGATCGGCCCGCTCGACGTGTTCGGCCGGGCCGTGGTGCGCGCGTGCTGCGGCGGCGTCACGGCGGCGACCGTGCGCGACGAGCGTTCGCGCAAGCTGCTGACCTCGCTGCTGCCCAACGTGCGGGTCGAACGCACCGCCGACCCGGTCTTTCTGCTTGAGCCGGACACGGCGCCGCTCGATTTGGCGGCCGAAGGCTTGGCCGGCCCGGGCCCGCTGGTCGTCGTGTCGGTGCGCCGCTGGCAGCACAACGAGACGACGGTGAGCGCGGTCGCCGCGGCGGTCGACCGCCTGGCGAACGAGCACGGCGCGCAAGTCGCCTTTCTGCCGCTCGGCGGCCCGTCGGATGCCGACGTGTCGACCGGGGTGATCCGGCGGGCGAAGTCGGCGCCGCTGCTGTTGCCGGCGATGACCCTCGGCCAGGCGGCGCAGGTCATCGGCCGGGCCTCGCTCGTGATCGGCATGCGTTTGCACGCGCTGATCATCGCCGCGCGACTCGGCGTGCCGTTCACCGCCATCCCCTACGATCCCAAAGTCCTCGCGCTGCTCGACGAGCTGCACTACCCGCTGCCGCCGCTGTTCACGCCCGGCGACAAAACGCCGGCCAAAGACATCCTCGCGCGCATCGACGATGCGTGGAAGCGGCGCGACGAACTGACCGCCCACCTGCGCTCGGTCGCGGCGGAGACCGAGCAACTGGCGCAGCGCAATTTCGACGTTTTGGACGAAGTCGTTACCCACGACACACCATAGGTCGCAGGCATTCTAACGCCTTACACGCGAACGTGATGCGGACGATGCTCCGCGCGTTTCCGATCGGTCGCCTCTGTGGCATTCGTCTCGACGTGCACGCGTCGTGGTTTCCGATCTACGCGCTCGTCGCGGTGACGATCGCCGGCGCCGGGCCGGTCGGCGCGTTCGGAACGATCGGCGCCTACGGCGTCGGCGCGGCGGCGGCGCTCGTGCTTTTCGCCAGCGTCATCGTCCACGAGTTGGCCCACGCGTTGACCGCGCGCGCGTTCGGCGTGCAGACGCGGTCGATTCAGCTCTTCCTGTTCGGCGGCGTGGCCACGCTGGAAGCCGAACCGCCGACCCCCCTGGCCGACGCCTTGGTCGCGCTCGCCGGTCCGGCGCTGAGCGCGGTCGTCGCCCTGGCGGCGTTCGGTGCGATGCATCTCGTCGATCGCGTGGTGCCCGGGCGCTACGCCGACGCCGTGGCCTCGGTCCTGGCCTACGTGACGTTCGCCAACGCGGTGCTGGCGGGGTTCAACCTGATCCCGGGCTACCCGATGGACGGCGGCCGGGTGCTGCGCGCGCTGCTGTGGCGGCTACGCGGCGACCGCGACCGCGCGACCGCCACCGCCGCGCTGGTCGGCATGGGCTTCGGGCTGTCGTTCGCGGCCGCCGGGCTCGTGACGATCGCCGTCACCCGCATGTGGCAATTCGGCTGGTACGTCGTGATCGCGGGCTTTCTGGTCCGGACCAGCTGGACCCAATACCGCGCCCTGCGCGGGGCGCCCCCGAACGTCTTTACTTTGTGGCGCCCGACGCGGCCGGCTTCTGAAGCCGCTTCGGTAGCAGTTCGAACAGCAGATCGATGGTCTGTATGATCTCGGAGAAATTCCGGCGCGGATTTTCTTCGATGCGGTCGAGCCCTTTGGCCTGAACGTTCAGCACCGCTTGCTCGATCGTCTCGAGTTGCGCGGTCGCGCGTAAGCTGGCATCCGTTACCGAGCGGCTCGAACCGTCGGTCTCGTTGCAGCGATCGATCTGCTTGCGGAACTCGGCGTAGGCTTCCATCTTCTTGTCGTACTCGGCGCGTAATTCCGGAATCTGCGCCCGGAAGGCCGTAACC
>JBEKXE010000059.1:0-24856 GCA_049512335.1 Candidatus Lustribacter sp. | reverse complement strand
GTAGCCGAGCGAGATCGTTGGCAGGTAGGCGAAGTAGATCAGGGGCAGCGCGGTAAATCCAAAGAACCCGGCGACGGGCGTGAACGGAAGGCCGGCCCCTACGAGCGCGACGGCAAGCGTCGTCACCGTCAATGGGAGACTGGCGCGGCTGCGGAAGAACGGCACGCGCCGGGTGCGAATCGCGAAGATGATCAGCGTCTGGGTGACGAATGATTCGACGAAGTACCCCGACCGAAAGAGCGTCGGCTCGGCGTGGAGCACGAGCAGCATCACCGCAAAGATGGAGATGTCGCCGAGCGAGCTGACCGGACCGAAAACCAGCATGAAGCGCTGGATCAATCCCATGTCCCAATGCGCCGGACGCACGAGCTGTTCGGGGTCGACGTTGTCGGTCGGAATTGTCATTTCGCTCATGTCGTAAAGCAAATTGTTCAGCAGGATTTGCGAGGGCAGCATCGGCAGGAACGGAAGGATCAGGGAGCCGATCGCGGTGCTCAGCGTGTTGCCGAAGTTCGACGACGTCGCCATCAAGATGTATTTGATCGTGTTCGCAAAGACGCGCCGGCCCTCGGCGACGCCGTCGGCGAGGATCCCGAGGTCTTTGGTAACGAGCACGATGTCGGCGGCGTCCTTCGCCACGTCCGTCGCGGACTCGACGGAGATCCCAACATCGGCGTCGTGCAGCGCGATGGCATCGTTCACGCCGTCACCCAGAAAGCCCACCGTGTCGCCGGCTGCGAGCTGAAGCTTGATCAGACGCGCTTTTTGGTCCGGCGCGATGCGCGCGAAAATGGTAGTCGCGCCCATCGCCGCCGTCAACGCCTTATCATCCAGCTTCTCGATGTCGGCGCCCTTGAGGATCCCGCCAACGGACATGGCAAGATCGGAGCAGATCTTCTTCGCGACGAGTTCGTTGTCACCGGTGATGATCTTGACCTTAACGCCGAGCTGCTCGAGCCGCGCAATCGAAGCCGCGGCATCCGCCTTCGGCGGATCGGTGAAGATGAGCAGTCCCGCCAGCGTCAGGTCGCGCTCGTCCGCCACTGCAAGCGACGTCGCGCCCGGTGCGTCCCGCGAGGCGACTGCAATCACCCGCGCGCCGGCGGAAAACTGGGCGCTCAGCACCTCAGCAAAACCGGGCGGAACCCCGGCACACACGGCGAGTACGGATTCCGGCGCGCCCTTGACGACGATCGTCCGTTGGGCTCCGTCGTCGACGAGGACCGAACTGCGACGGCGCTCGTAATCGAAGGGCACTTGCGCGAGCGCGTGCCAGCGCCCGCTGTCGACGGCCTTGGCCGCAGGCGAGGCCAGGAGCGCCTCGTCGAGCGCGCTCGTCACGTTGCCGCCGGCCGCGCCGCTTCCACCCTCGAGCGACGTCGTCAGAATCGTCGCCAGCTCCAGCACGGCATCCGAGTGGCGGCCTTCGGCGTCGAGCGCACCCGTGAAGGTCATCTGGCCGGCAGTCAGCGTTCCCGTCTTGTCGGTGAAGAGCACCGTCATGTTGCCGAGGTCCTCGATGCTCACCAGACGCTTGACGAGAACCTCCTGCTGCGCCATCCGGCGCGCGCCCGTCGCCAAGCTTACCGTCACGATCGCGGGTAACAGTTGCGGCGTCAAGCTGACGGCGATCGCGAGCGCAAAGAGCAGCGACTCGAAGAACGAATGGTGCACGATCGCGAGCAGCGGAAAGACGACGGCTAGAACGATGCAGGTGATCCAAACGAGCAACCTGGAGAACTGGCGCAGGCCTTTCTGAAACGTCGTTTCCGGCATACTCTTGCCGAGGCTCGCGGCGATGCCGCCTAACTGCGTCGAGCTCCCGGTCGCGATAACGACGCCGCGGCCGGCTCCCGCGCGAACGATCGTCCCCATTAGCGCGCACGACGCGAGAGCGGAGTCGCCTCCGACTGCTACCGGCGCAACG
This sequence comes from Candidatus Lustribacter sp., assembly GCA_049512335.1. Taxonomy (GTDB): domain Bacteria; phylum Vulcanimicrobiota; class Vulcanimicrobiia; order Vulcanimicrobiales; family Vulcanimicrobiaceae; genus Lustribacter. Next base: position 22,929 of record JBEKXE010000059.1, on the reverse strand, counting down.
CTCTTTTCAACCGGAAGCGATTCGCCGGTCACGACGGCCTCGTCGCACGAGAGCCCGTTCGAATCCAAGAGACGCACGTCCGCCGGGACGATGTCGCCGACGCCGAGCGCGACCATGTCGCCCACGACGAGACCCGTCGTATCGATCGATTGGACGGTACCGTCGCGCACTACGTGCGCCGAATGGTGGATCTGGGCATGCAGGTCGGCGATCGCGCGTTGCGCGCGGTACTCGTTGATGAAACCGAGGCCGACGCTCAAGACGACGATCGCCAGAATGATCGTCGCATCGGTCGCGTCCCGGAGGAAAATTGAGATGACAGCCGTCGCGGCGAGCAGTAGCAACAGCGGATTCTTGAGCTGGCCGAGCAGGACGTCGAACGGGCCCTTGACGTGCGACGGCAACGCGTTCGGGCCATCGCGGGAAAGCCGCGCGGCCGCTTCGCCCGCGGCAAGACCACCGGGCGTGCTGTCGACTCGTTTGAGAATTTCGTCCGACGAAAGCCGAGCGGCTGCGGCGACGTCGAGCGGCGGCGTCACGCTACTGCCGGGAGTGAAGCGCGCGCATGCGTGAGGTCTTTTTCATCCGGCGGGGACCTCCATCAGCGGGAAGAGCTCGTCGAGGACTTCAACGGCGCGCACGACGTGCGCCTTCGATATTGTTCGCATATCGAAGGTAACCTCCGCGGAGCTCCAGAGTAGAAGAGGCCGCGCTACCGGCGTGTTTCGAGCTTTGCGGTTGAGCTCGACTGAATCGTCGCCGGTGCCGATCGAAGTGCCAGGCGACGGCAAAGCGCTGTTGTGCTGCCCCCCAGCCGATCGACGATGTCGTCCTGGACCGGCAATCGTCGCATCGATTGCTGCAGCCTATTGTACGGGATTCCCTGTGAGGCCCGGCGGGCGAGCGCCGATCAGGACGATCGCTACGCGGGCGAGAATACACGGGGCGCCGAGTAGTTGCGGCATGAACGGAGGACGGCGTTGGCCGAGGACACGGTATTCCCCCAGAGGAGGGGCGCGAGATCAATCGGCATCAACGTGTTCGCCACACCGCGCGAGCGGCACGGCGAGATGCTCAAGACGTTGGGGGCGATTGCCGATCTGGCCGACAGCCACGCGCTTCCGAAGAACATGTATTCTTCGTTCCACCCGGCGATCGAGGCGTCGATTGTGGTGAACTACGTCCAGTACGCCGACCCGACGGGCGGTCGCGAGCTCGCCGCCGTGGCACGTCCGCTCGTCGACCGGACGCACGAGCTCTCGACGAGCCACGAGATGCGGTACTACGACGCGGTGGATGTCGTGACGGCCGGCGGCAGCTTCGAGTTTGCGGTCGTTGCCGGCAAAGACACCGTCGCGGTCATCAGCGTGTATGTGGTCGAACCCGACAAACAGTCTGAGCTGATAGACGCGCTGCGAAGTTATGCGGGCATCGTGAAGTCGGCGGACGGCTTCAAGGCGATGTCCGTTCTGCAGGGTCAGAAGCCCGAGCATGCTGCCGCCTATGAAGTCTGGACCGACATTGCTGCCTACCGGCGCTCGGCAACGAGCGTCGCTAGGGAAGCCCTCGCGCGCGCTCGCGCTCTTGCGACCGAGGCCCTCATCGAAGCCTATAGCGTCGTGCGCGTCAACCGTCATCGGGGCGCTGCCAAAGGAGACTAATCAGGCGTTCCATCGATCGTTGCCGTTAGGGCTGGCTGTTCAGAACAATCGTCGCAATCGTGTGTGGCGGGCCTGTCTCGCCTTCGAGATGGTATAGTCGCCGTCGCACAGCAGACAACTACGCGGTTGACACCACGCGCAGCGGAGTGGCTTGGGTGGTGAGTTCGCGTTCGCGCACGGCGACGAGTTTGGGGCGGTCTTCGAATGGGGTGCACGTGATGATCGTGCTGGCGCCGGGAGCGGCGCGTTTGTGTTTGCGTACGGTCGCGCGGATGTCGTAGCCGGCCAGCTCGCAGAGGTGGCCGCTCGCGCCGTTCCAGCGCACGCGTTCGATCGTCGTTTCGAGCCGCACCGATGCGAAGTAGCGCAGCTCGCTCGATGTTTCGACGCCGAGCGCGACGAGCAGCGCGTTGGCACGGTGAGCGAGGCTCGCCAGGCGCGTCCACGTCGCCGATCCCGTGCCGCGGCCGCTGGGCAGCGCGGGGATGACGACCACGGCGAACGCGCCGGACCGCAGCACGATGTCGGCGGCGCGGGCCGCTCCGACCGGATCGCTGACCGGCACGCACAGCAGCCGTTCGAGCCGCACGCCGGCTGCGGCGAGCGCGGGCGGGAAGAGCTCGGTGCCGATCAGCGCGCCGAGGCCGCGGCCCGTGGCGACCGCCAACAGCCGCGCGGCGAGCGCGCTGCGGCCGGAACTGGGCGCGCCTTCGAGCGCGGCGATCGTCCCGCGGGGGAAACCGCCCCCTAAGATGCGGTCGAGCCCGGCCAGGCCGGTGCGCAGCACCTCGTCTTCGCCCAGGGTGAACGCGGCCGCCGAAGCGTCGCGATGGCGCTGGTCGAGAGCTTCCCGGAGGGCGGCGAACGCCGAATCGACTGCCATGGGAGCCCGATAGTATCGAACATATGTTCGATTGTCAAGGGCGCTTTCTAGCGGAACTTGCGCTGATAGGTCAACACCACGCCGGCGATGCCCGGCGGCGGCGCCAGCGCTTGCAGCGTGTAATCCGTCGGACCGACCGGCGCGAAGAGCTGTTGGGTGTGCAGGAGCGACGGCCCCTCGTTACCGGCGTTGAAGGCCGTCAGCGCAATCGCCGTGTTGCGCGGCAGCGTATAGTTCAACGCGATCGATTGGCGTTCGTCGCCGCCGAAGCTCTGATTGAACGTCGCATACAGATTCTTGCCCAATTGCTTGCGCGCACCGGCCGAGAGCCCGCTGCCGAAATCGTAGCCGAGCGCGAGATCCTCGAACCCCAGCGATTGACCGAGGCTGCTGCCGATCGGCTCCAGCAGACTCTGCGTCAGTTCTTGACCGAGGAAACCGCCGGCGATGCTGCCCGCGTCGATGCCTCCGCCGCCGCTCGCGGTTTCGACGCCCGGCACCGCGCCGAGCGCCTGCGCGTTGACGAGCAAACCGAGGATCTGTTCCTTGTCGTAACTCGGGTTCGATGAGAGATCGAGGTTGAGGCTCGTCGCGGGGCCGGTCACGTGCAGCAGAATATCGGTGTCGGGGTTGGTGACGTGCGTCGTCGCGGTGGCGTCGACGTCGGGAATCAGGCCGTCGGACGGCGCAAAGACGACCGTGCCCGCATGCAGCACGAACGTGCGGTAGAAGCTGAGCGTGCCGCTGGTCGAGGAGACGCGTCCGTCGAGTTCGGGATGCGCGAGGTTGCCGCCGACGGTGACCGCGCCTTGCGCGCCGATGTCGATGCCGGGTCCCTGCACGCGGAAATCGTTGCCGATTTGTACGTTCAGGGCGAACGCGACCGTCGGCGGCGCGTGCGCGTTCGGATTGGCCGGCGTATGCGGGATCAGCGCCGCCAGCGGCAGCCGCGTCTTGGAGAGCACGAGCGTTCCGCCGACGGTCGGGATGTCGCCTTGCGGTTTGGTGACGTCGAGCATGCCGTCGATTTGGCCGCGGAACAGGTTCGCGACGTTGAGGGCGGCGTGCTGGATCGTGAACGCGCTGGTGAGCGCGAGCGTGCGGCGCGAGTCGCGCAGGTCGCCGAAGGTTGCCGTCGCGCTGCCGTCGATCGCGCCGCCGCCGATGTCGGCGTGCACGCCGGTCAGTTGGGCTTGCGTGCGCGAGAGCGCGAGCTGCGCGCGCGCGTTCGTGAACGCCGAGCGCACGAGGTTCGAAGCGAAGCTGCCGCCGGCGAGCGTGAGCGTTCCGTCGAGCGCGGGATTGCTCTCGGTGCCGCTCAGCGCGAGGCTGCCGTCGATCGTGCCGCCGAGCTTGCTGCTCGCGGGCAAGAGCGTATCGAACTGCGCGAGGTCGATGCCCTCGGCGCGCAGCGACGCGGTCAGCGGCGCGTTACGGATGCCGGGCGGCGCCAGTTGGATCGGCAGCGTCGCGCCCGCCACCAGCCGGCCGCGCACGAAATCCGCTTCGAACGTTTGCAGGTTCACGGTGTCCGGATCGGCGGCCAGTTGCACGTGCGCGTGCGGCAGCGTGTAGTCGTGCGAGCGCAGGTTGCTCGCGTCGAGCGTTTGCGTCACGCGCGGCGCGCTGCGTGAGCCGCTCAGGTTCACGGTGGTCGTCACCGCGCCGGCGACGTCGAGCTTCGCGCCGAGGCTTTTCGCCAACACGCCGGCGTCGTCGCTCTGCGCGTGCAGCGCGATCGCGATCGGGTCGTGCGCGCCGTAGCCGAAGCTGCCCGCGGCGTCGGCGGTCAGGCCCGGACCGGCGATGCGCAGCGCGCCGATGCGTGCGCCGTGCGTGTCGCCGCTCGCCGTCAGCGTGAGCGTCGAGAGCGGATAGCCCAGCACCAACGCGTCGTTCACCGCGGCCGTCGCGGCGAACGCGGGTGCGGCAGGCGTGCCGGTCACGTGCAGCGAGCCGCTCGCGACACCCAGGATCGGCAGCCGCAGCCCGGCGGTGGGCAGCCACTGCGCGAGATCGAGGCCGGCCAGCGTCCCGTCCGCAGCGATCGTCGTGCGCTGTCGCGCATCGCGTAACGGATCGTCCGCCGCGAACGTGACGGCGCCGGTGAGCGCGATCGTACCGTGATCGGTTTGCGCGCCGCCGGTCGCGTGCACGGTGCGTCCGCTCGTGTTCCAGCTTGCGCTGACGGTACCGACGTTGTAGTCGCGATACCGCGCGTCGTCGATGCGCAGGTCGCCGGTCGCGCTCACGCCGCTGTGCGAAAGCGCGGCGTTCGCGTTGACGTGGCCGTGTCCGCCGAGCGTGTCGGCAGAGTCGAAGTAATCGTCGAAGTCGGCCAGCTCGACGCGCGGCGCACGCACCGCGAAGCTCTCCGCACCGGCCGCCAACTCGCCGGAAAACGCGATGTTCGTCGTGCCGACGGTCACCGTGCCGTTGCGAGCGGCGAGATTGCCCGGGCGGCCGGCGAGCGCGACGCTCGCATCGCGGTAATTCAGGCCGTTGAGCGAGCCGTTCGGAATGCGGACCGCGGCGGTGAGCTGCGGCGCGCTGGCCGGCCCGACGGCGTGCAGGTCCGCGTCGAGCTCGCCGTCGGGATAGCGCAGCGGCAGGCGCAGGGCGCGCGCGAGCGGCCCGATCTGCGCGCCGTGCAGGTTGGCGCGCACGTCGACGTCCGGCGAGCCGGCGGTGAGGTTGCGCACCTCGCCGCTCGCGGTGGCGTACGAATCGGCGGCGAGTGCGGTCGCATCGTTTACGTGCAGCGTTCCGCCTTCGTAGTGCGCGAACGCGTTGGCCGACAGGTCGACGCCGTGCACGCGCGCGCCCGTGACGAGCAACGCGACGTCGGCGCGCGGCGCCGCGAGCGTGCCGCGCACGTGCGCGACCACGCGCAGCACGCCGCCGGTCTGCGGTAACTCGAGCGCGCTGGTCGTGGCCGTCAACTCACCGCCGTCGCCCAGCGCGCCTTGCGCGATGACGGTTCCCCCGGCGACGCCGAGTTGCAGCGCGCGCACGTCGAGCCGTTGCCCGTTCAGCGTCGCGCTGGCGCTGAGGTCGCGCAGCGGCACGCCCGCCACCGCCGCGTCGTGAAGTTGCAGGCCGGGCGTCTCCACGGCCGACGACGCGCCGTTGGAGAGCGCCAGCAGCGGCCCGTCGATCGTTCCGCGCGCGTCGAGTTTTCCGGTCAGCGTTTGCAGCTGCGCGAACGACGAGCGCAGCCGCCCGTCGAAACCAACCAGACCGCCGGCGTAGGCGGCGTTGCCGTCGAGCGTGCCGAGCGACGAAGCGACGTGCACGCTGCCGCGCTGCGTGCCGTCGGCGGCGGTACCGAGATCGGCGGCGGCGTTTGCCGTCAGCGCGCCGTAGCGAAAGCCGGTCAGCCGCACGTGACCGCGGAGGCCGTCGAGGCGGCTCCCGTCGACCGCGCCGACGAGCTGTGCGTCGAGCCGGCCGGCCAGCGGCCGCAGCGTGCCGCCGGGAAGGCCCGGCAAAGCGGGAAACGCGCGCGCCGGCAGCAGCGAAAAGCGTTGCACGCCGGCGATGGCGAGCACGCTGCCGTGCGTGCGGTCCAGCGCCACGCGCGCATACAGTGAGGCGCCGTCGGTGCGTGCGATCGACAGCGGGCCGATGACGCCGTCGCCGTTGCCGTCGACGTCGAAGATCGCATCCAGCGCACCGTTGCTGCCGTTTCCGTAGACGATGCCGGTGCTGGCCAGCCGCGTGCCGGTTCCGGCGACGTGAACGACGGCGTTGAGGTCCAAGCCGCGCATCAGCTGCGGGAGGTACGGCAGCCGGTCGCCGTCGGCGTGCAAACCGACGACGAGATTGGTGCGGACGTTCGTTTCGAGCGCGAGGTTGCCGTGCGCTTCGACGTTCACCGGCCCATAAGCGAACCGCGCCTCCAGCAGCTCGAGGTCGCGGCCGTGGAGCGAGAACGTGCCGTTCGGATGCTCCAGCGGAAACGTGCGATACACGAGTTGCGGCGAAGAGAAGTCCCCGTTCACGACCGGCGCGCTCAGGCTGCCCGAGGCGAGCAGCGCGAACGATAGATCGCCGGTGACCGGTTGGCGCTGCGACGCGGCGACGGCTTGTTGCAACTGCGCGATTTGACCGTGCCCGGTCAGCGCGAAGCGCAGGTGCGGTGCGGCAAAATCGTAGACGCCGCCGGCAACGTGCAGCGGCACGCCGGCCAGCGTCCCATCGAGCCCGTTCGTGGTCAGGCCGTCGTCGTAGGCGAGGATCGTTCCGTGCGCGTCGCGCAGCGGCTTGTCGATGCCCGCGACGTAGATTTTGCCGTTGACGAGATCGGTGCGCAGGGAGGTGTGCGTGTGCGTCGCGCCGCCCGGGTCGACGAACGCGTAGATGCGCGCGTCGACGTTGCGCGCGTCGCCGTCGACGACGTTCGCCGCATGCGTCGAGAGCGCGAAATCGAGCAGCGGTCCGACCGGGATGTCGCGCGCTGTCCAGCGCTGCGCCTCGTAGCCGCGGTCCGCCGCGAACGTCGCCTTGCCGTAGACGGGATGGAGCGCGCGGCCGTCGTCGAGGTCGAACCGGACGTTGTAGAACGAATGCGCGTGCGGCACGAGCGCGGCATCGGCTGCCAGGCCGACGATGCGCTGGCGCCGTTCCTGGCCCGGCACGACGAACCGGTCGAGCAAAACGACCGAGCCTTCGCGAACGCGCACCCGCAGATCGATCGGCGTCGTGTCGGGTTTCGCCGCGGCCGCGTTCGGCGGCAGCGTGACGTTGTAGGTGCCGTCCGCATGGTGGATGAGCGTCAGCGTGGGGCGCTGGATGTCGAGGGCGCTGATGCCGAAGCGGCGCCGCCCGCTGCCGGGCAACACGTAGCGCAGCGCGTACTGCACGTCGATGCGCCCGGCCGCGAACACCGGTTCCCCTGTGCGGCCGGTCACGCTGGTGTCCATGGCGGTTGCCGACGTGAAGCCGACCTGCAGGCGGCCGAAGCGCACGTCGTAGCCCATCCCGCCCGCGACCGCCCGGATAATTGCGCCCGCGAGCGCGTCGTGGAAGACCAGCGCCGCGGCCGCCACGACGACCAGCGCGAGCAGCGCGGTTCCCGCAATCAGCACTGGTCGACGCATCTGGGCTCTTGTGCCCACGAAAGGGGGAAACATCGCGTCCGGAGCGCATTCGGTGGGTCTTGACCAGTACTGTTTCGGGCGCCGGGATCGCGGTCGCGCCCATCGACTTCACCGATCGCACGCTCCCCAACGGTCTTCGCGTCCTGCTCGTCGAGGATCATCGCGTCCCATCCGTCGCCATCAACGTCGGTTACCGCGTCGGCGGCAAGGACGATCCGCCGGGCCGCTCCGGCTTCGCGCACCTCTTCGAACACCTGATGTTCAAGGGCACGAAGAACACGCGGCCCGAGACGATCGACCGGCTCACCGAAGACATCGGCGGGCTCAACAACGCGTTCACCGCCGACGACATCACCAACTACTACGAAGTCGTCCCGTCGAATTATCTCGAAACGCTGCTGTGGGCCGAGGCCGACCGGCTGGGTTCGCTGGCGGTGACCGAAGAGCACTTCCACACCGAACGCGACGTGGTGATCGGCGAGTACGACCAGCGCATTCTCGCCGAACCGTACGGGATGCTCGACGAGCTGATCAATCGCGAAGCGTTCGCGGTGCATCCATACCGCCGCGGCGTGATCGGCGATCCGGAAAACTTGCGCGCCGCGACGCTCGACGACGTCGTCGCGTTTCACCGCACGTTCTACCGGCCCGACAACGCGGTGCTGGTCGTGGTCGGCGATCTGGATCCGGCGCAAGCCAACGCCTGGATCGACAAGTATTTCGGCCGCGTGCCCAAACCCGCCGCGCCGATTCCGCGCGTGACCGCGGTCGAGCCGCCGCAAACCGCGGAGCGCACCTACACCTATCGCGCGGCCAACGTGCCGTTACCCGCGGTCGAATATGCCTATCACATTCCTGAGTGGCGGCATCCCGACGCGCCCGCGCTCGACATCGTCGAGACGCTGCTCGGCATGGGCAAGAGCTCGCGCCTCTACCAGTCGCTGGTGTACCGTTCGCGCGTCGCCACCACCGCGCACGCCAACGCCGATCTGCGCGAGCAGGCGGGACTCTTCTCGCTCCGCGCCATCGCCAGCACGGGCACGCCGATCGAGCAGGTGCGCGCGGCGCTCGACGCCGAGGTCGAGCGATTGCATGCCGAGCTGCCCGAGGCCGGCGAGATGGAGCGCGTGCGCACCCAGATCGCGAGCTCGTTCGTGCGCAGCCGGCAGACCTACAACAACATCGCGGTGGCGCTTGTGCGCAGCGCGATCGAACGCGACGATCCGGGCGCCCTCAACACCGACCTCGACCGGTATCGCGCCGTCACCGCCGCCGACGTGCAGCGCGTGGCGCGCAAGTACCTGACGCTCGAGAACCGCACCACGATCGACTACTTGCCGCTGTGAGCCAACCCATCGTCGCCCTCGAAAAACCGCCGTCACCCGGCGCTCCGCACCGCGCCGAGCTGCCGGTAGCGGTCGAACGCACGCTTGCCAACGGCATGCGCGTGATCGCGTTTCCGCAGCGCAGCGCGCCGAAAGCGTACGCCGTCCCGATCATCGCCGCGCAGCTGATCGTGCGCGGCGGCGCCTCGGCGGAGACCGAAGCCGAAGCCGGACTCGCCACGCTGACCACGTCGCTGCTGACGCAAGGCACGGTCAACCGCTCGGCGGTCGAGATCGCGCAGGCGATCGACGGCTTGGGCGCTAGGCTCGACGCCTCGTCGGGTTACGACGCGTCGGTCGCGTCGCTCACCGCCCTGACGCCGGTGTTTCCAACGGCGTTCGCGCTGTTCGACGAGATCGTGCGCCGGCCGTCGTTTCCGCAAGCCGAGGTCGAGCGCGTGCGCGCCAAAGCGATCGGCGATCTCGCGCTCAGCTACAGCAGCCCGAGCGCGCTGGCGCGTTTCGTCGCGCAACGCGTGGCGTTCGGATCGGCGCCCTACGGTCATCCGGTGGCCGGCACCGCCGAAACGCTGGCCACGCTCGATCGCGAGCGCATCGTCGCGTTCCACGCGCACTATTTCCGGCCCGACAACGCGACGTTGATCGTCGGTGGCGACTGCGTGCCCGAAGAAGCCTTCGCGCTGGCCGAGCGGCAGTTCGGTGATTGGCGCGCGCCGTCGGCGCCGCTGCCGGTCCACGCGCCGTCCACGCCGCCGCCGCCGCGCACGCGCATCGTCATCATCGACAAACCCGATGCCGGCCGTACGGCCGTCGTCGCCGGCCGTCTCGGCATCGCCCGGCGGGCCCCGACCTATGCGGCCGGCGTCGTCGCCACCGCCGTGCTCTCGGGCTACAGCGGCCGGCTCAATCAGGAAGTGCGCGTGAAGCGCGGGCTCTCGTACGGCGCGAGCGCGCAGCTGATCGCGCGCCGCGAACCCGGGTTGTTTCTCGCCTCGACGCTGGTCGATCACACCAAGGTCGAGGAAGCGGTCGGCGTCGTGCTCGACACGCTGCGCGGGCTCGCGTCGGCGCCGCCCGAAGCCTCCGAGCTGGTGACGCGCAAAGCCACGATCAGCGGCGGCTTCTCGCGTTCGGTCGAGACGATCGACGGCATCGCCGGCGTGCTCGGCGAGCTCGCGCTCTACGGCGTGCCGCTGTCGGAGCTCGGTGACTATCTCCCGGAAATCGAAGCCGTCGATCCGGAAATGGTGCAGCGCTTCGCCGCCGCGACGTTCGACGAAATCTTCGTCGTGCTGGTCGGCGACGCCGAAGTCTTCAGCGCCGCAATCGCCGCCACGCATCCCAACGTCTCGGTCATCCCCCTCGACCAACTCGACCTCGGCCAACCCAACGCCACACGCGTCCCGTAAGTAAGAGAAAAAGGGAAGCGCAAACCTCGCGCCTTCGCGCTCGCTGCGCGACTGGAGAAGGTGGAATGCACACCTCGCGCCTTCGCAGCGAGCGCGAAGGCGCGAGGTGTATATTCCCCTTTTTTCTCTTTCGTGCACCGAGCACGAAGGACGCGAGGCGTGCGTATTTTTTTCTCTACGGCAACAGTAGGGCTTTGCCGCTGGTGTTGCGGGCTTCGAGGTCGCGGTGGGCTTGGGCGGCTTCGGCCAGCGGGTAGGTGTTGGAGACGCGAATTTCGAGCGAGCCGTCGAGGATCGCATCGAAGACTTCGGTGGCGCGTTCGGTGAGTTCGCCGTGCGTGCGCGCGAAGTGCGCGAACGTCGGGCGGCTGAAGAAGACCGATCCCGCGGCGGACAGCGTCTGCGGATCGATCGGCGGGACTTTGCCGCTCGACGCACCGTAGAGCACGAACGAACCGCGCACGCGCAAGCTCTTCAGGCTGCGCTCCCACGTGTCTTTGCCGACCGAATCGTAGACCGCATCCACGCCGGCGCCGCCGGTGATGCGTTTGACCTCGGGCTCGAAATCCACGGCGCGGTAGTCGATCACGTGGTCCGCGCCCGCGCTCTTCGCGAGCGCCGTTTTCGCGGGGCCGCCGGCCGTCGCGATCACGACCGCGCCGCGGCGCTTCGCGAGCTGCACCAGAATGCGGCCGACGCCGCCGGCCGCGGCGTGAATGAGCACCCGGTCGCCGGAATCGATCGCATACGAGTCGCTCGCCAGGTACTGCGCCGTCAGCGCTTGTAGCATCGCTCCACAGGCGGCTTGGTCGCCGATGCCCTCCGGCACCTCGACGCAAAAGCGCGCCGGCACGGTGACATATTCCGCGTAGCTGCCCAGGTTGGGGCTGTCGGGGTAGCCGACGCGCATGCCGGGCGCGATGCCGGCGACGTCCGAGCCGACGGCCTCGACGGTGCCGACGCCTTCGCGGCCCGGCACGAACGGCAGCGCGTGCGGGTAGGCGCCGGTGCGCAAGTAGACGTCGATGTAGTTGATGCCGATCGCGGTCTGACGGATCAGGACCTCGCCCGCGGCGGGCGCCGGGACGTCGCTCTCGGCCGTTTGGAGCACCTCGGGGCCACCGATGCGCTCGACGCGAATGATCTTCACGCGAATGCCAACACCACAGGAAGCGAGCGGGTTTCCGGCCCGGTCCGGCCGGGTAACCTCTGGGCCACCGCACTGCGAGGAGAGACCCGATGGAACGCCGCGACCTCTACGAAGACGACTTGACCGAAGAACGCCAACCGACGCCGGCCCAACGCGACGACGTCGCGCGCTCGCAAGTGCTGGACCCCGACGTGCTCGATCAGGATCAGGAACGCATCGACGACGTCGATGACGACGACAACTACGCCGACGAGGAAGACCTCGACGACTGAATCAGCCGGCGTTCATTTGGCCATGAACGTCGACGGGCGCGCTTGTTTGAGGTAGGTGAACTTACCGTCGCGCAGCGTGTAGTAGTAGAGTTCGGGCTGCAGCGGGTCACCGAACACGGTGAATGAGTAGGTACCGGTCATCGTGTCGATCGGGATGCCTTGCGCCAGCGCCGTGACGGTGGCTCCCCGGCCGGCGGCGTTCGTCCGCGTGACGGCGGCGATGACGAGCTGCGCGGCGGCGTAGCCGAACGCTGCGAGCGGATCCATGGTGCCGTGGTGCGTCTCGAATTCTTGGCGCCAGCGCACGGTGCTCGGCGCGAGCGGCAGGAACGGCATCGACGTCGACACGATCATCCCGTCGGCGGCGGGCCCGAGTTTCAGCGATGCCGGATCGAAGAACCCCTGCGATGCGCCGATCGGCCCGGTGTAGCCCTTGGCGCGCAACGTGCCGACGATCGGGCCCATGTCGCCCACGAAGCCGGCCAAGAACGCGTAGTCGAACTGCGCGAGCATCGCCTTGTCGACGATCGCGCCGAAGTCCGCGTTGTCGTAGGTGAACTGCTGGAATTGCGCGGGGACCTTCGCGCTCTCCATCTCCTTGAGGAAGCCGTTGGCGACGTCGGCGCCGTAGTCGGCGTTTTGCACGAACACGTACGGCAATTTCGGCTTGTACTGCGTGTTCACGGTGCGCGCGAAGATCTGGCCTTCGAACGAGTCCTTGGTCGGCAAGCGGAAGATGTTGCGGTACTGCGTGGCCGTGATGCGGTCGTCGGTTGAAGCGGGCACGATCAGCGGCACGCCGGTCGGGCCGTAGGTCTTGATCGCCTGCAGCGTTGCGTCCGCGTTGATGTGACCGATGACCGCGATGACCGTGCTGTCACCGCTGGCGAAACTCGCCGCGACGCCGGCGCCGGCGATGGTGTTCTGGTCGTCGTACTGACGCACGGCGTACGTGCGCGATAACGAGCCGGCGAGCTCGTTGCTGTACTCGACGGCGCCTTGCACGCCGGCGATGAGCCGGTCGCCGAGCGGTTTGGCCGGTCCGGTGACCGGCGCGCAGACGGCGATCGAGATCGAGGGCGTGATCTGGGGGAACACTTGCGCCACCGTGGTGGCGCCGAGCGTGCCCAGAAACTCCGAGCGGAGCACGTTAGCCTTCCAGGTGCGCGCGCAACTCGGGCGGGATCGGTGCCTTGGCCGGCCGGCCGCTCGCGAGCGTGACGAACACGCGCTGCTCGAAGCCGCGCGCGCAGGTCTTGCCGGCCAGCGTGCGCACCTCGTGCTCGACGCGCAGCGACGACTCACCGAGCGCCGCCACCGTCGAGACGACTTCGATTTCTTCATCGTATTGCAAAGGCGCGAGGAACGTGGCGCCGCACTCGACGATCGGCAGCGGAAACCGCGGCGCGCCGCGTTCGTCGCGGCCGGGCGCCTCGCCCATGCGCAGCAGCCCGTGCGTCCCCGTGTCGAACCACTTGAAGTAATTCGGGTAGTGGACGATGCCCGCGGCGTCCGTTTCGCCGAAGCGAATGCGCGTGCGATAGCTCGTTTGCAGCCCCATTAGGCTGCCGGCAGTTCGGGCAGCGTCAGACCGAGTTTCTCGACCAGCGCGCGGGCGCGTTCGACGTAGTCCGCGCGCATCGCTTCGTTGGTGCGCGTCTTGATGCCCCATTTGCGGTAGAGCGCGTTGTTGCTCGAGTTCGCACGGCCGAAGAAGGCGGGCAGCGTCGGGAAAAGCTTGTTGATCCCGGCTTGCACGGCGGCGCGGCCGGCGGGGGTTTGCACGAGCTCGGCGCACGCCCGCTCGCCGAAGGTGGCGTGGAACTTCTCCTCGGGCATCGTGATCTTCGCCGCCTTGCGCAGCGGAACGTAACTGCAGCTCAACAGGTCCTCGACCTGCAAGATTTCGGCCAAGTCGCCGATCATTTTGAGCACGCAGAACTCCGCCCAATCACCGAGCGTCGTGTCGAAGATGTTGAGCGATCGCTTCTCGGTGCGGCCGGGAATCATCGCGTCCTCAGGAACGCCGAGCGCCCGGCCCATCTTCGCGAAGCGCACGTGGTGACCGTACTCTTCCATCGCGATCCGGCAGGCGTGCCACTTCCAATACGGCGTCGGCGCCAAGGCGATTGCCGGCTCGTCGTACACCGTTGCACCGGCCAGCTCGTTGATGGCGTGGCTGACGATGATCTTCTTGACGAGGTCCTGGTACTCGGCGGGTTGGGCCAGCAACTCGGCGGGCGTGTTGACGACGAACGGTTCGGTGGGCGTGGACACGGCGTGCTCCTAGGGGACGGGGGACGTGGCAAACGCGTCGAGATCGCTTTCGAGCGCGGTGAAGTGCGGGGCGAATTCCGCTTCGACGAGCGCGGCGAGGTCGTCGAGCGACGCGCCGGGCGCGCTCGTCGCGCGAGCGACCGGGCGCGGTTGCGAGAACACGAACGTTTCACGCCCGCGCACGCCGAACACCTGTCCGGTGATGTGCGCGGCGCGCGCCGAGCACAGGAACGAGGTGAAGCGCCCGACCGGTTCCGGCGGGATGGCGAGCGCGACGGCCTTGTAGGCCGCTTGAGCGGGCGTGGCGGGAACGATCGTCTCGGTGACCCGCGAAGCGGCGAACGGTGCGATCATGTTGGACGTGACGCCGCTGCGCGCCATGTCGAGAGCGGCGACGCGCATCAGCCCGAACAGCCCGGCCTTGGCGCTTGCGTAGGCCGCTTGGCCGTAGTTGCCGTAGAGCGCCGCCGTCGAGCCGATCGTGACGATCCGTCCCCAGGCGTACGGCGCGCCGCCGCGGGCCTGCTTGGCGTTCTCACGCAACAGCGGCGTCGCCGCGCGCAACAGGTCGTAGGCGGCGGTCAGGTCGACGGCGGCGACGGCCTCGAAGTCCGCACGGTTGCCCTTGAAGAGAAACGCGTCGCGCAGGATCGCGGCGTTGTTGACGACGATGTCGAGGCCGCCGAAGCGTTCTCGCGCCAACGTGACGGCCGCATCGGCGAAGCCCGGTGCGGCGACGCTCTGCGCGAGCGGCGCGACTGCATCGCCGCACTCGGCGGCCAGCGCCGCGATCAACGCCGGATCTTCGCTGCGCCCATCGATCGACGAACCGTTGTCGGCCGCGACGACGCGCGCGCCGCGCGCGATCAGATCGCGCACGATCGCCGCGCCGATGCCGCGCGCGGCGCCGGTGACGATCGCGACGCGGCCGGCAAGCTCGTTCTCGGTGGTGGTCATCCCACCGCAAACTTACCGGGAAGCGATGGGCAAATACTGCTCGGGGATGGTGGTTCCGGGTCCGCTCACGAAGACGCCGGCCCGGCGGCCGGTCACGAACGTCGTGAAGAGGACGGCGATTTCCTTATCGTCGCGATCGTACAGGCGGCAGGCGCAGATCATCCGCCAGCCGGTCGGCATCTGTTCCGGAGCTTCGGACAATCCGGGGAATGGCGGCTTGCTTTCCCAGCCGTTGCCGGCCTCGAAATCGGGAACCGGGATCGTCTTTATCAGGGCGACCAGCTCGGCGCCGGACGACACGGTGGGAAGCGTCTCGCCGAGAACGTTCCGAACGTGTGCGCGGTAGAGGAGAGCATCCATTGCGTCGCGACCGTTTGGCAACCGCGCTCGCGTCGTCCCTCCGGGCTTACAGCAATATGACGAAATGGGCCCCTTCGTAAAGGGGCCCATACGTTTCCGTTTCCGCTTCGCTCAGTCGCGCCGGGGTGGACGGCGTCCGCGTCCGCGCGGCGAGCCGTTGCGCTCGCCGCCGGCGGCAGCCGGTTCTTCGCCGCGCACGGCGACCGCGCCGTCATCGCCCGTCGCACCGCCGAGCACGGCCTTGCGCGAGAGGTTGATGCGGCCTTGCGAGTCGATCTCGACGACTTTCACCATGATCTGGTCGCCGATCTTCACCACGTCTTCGACGCGCTCGACGCGTTGCGGCGCGAGCTGCGAGATATGGACGAGGCCTTCTTTGCCGGGCAGAATCGCGACGAACGCGCCGAAGTTCATCAGCCGCGTGACGGTGCCGAGGTAGGTTTCCCCGACCTGCACCGACTTGGTCAGCGCTTCGACCATGCCTTTGGCCTTCTCCGCCGCCGTTCCGTCGGGCGCCGAGATGTAGACGTGACCGTCGTTCTCGATGTCCATCTTCACGCCGGTGTCGGCGATGATCTTGTTGATGACCTTGCCGCCGGGCCCGATCACGTCTTTGATCTTGTCGGGCGGAATCGTCAGCACGATCATGCGCGGCGCGAACGCGCTCATCTCGGCGCGCGGCCCCGGGATCGTTTCCTTGAGCTTGTCGATGATGAACAGACGCGACTTCTTGGCCTGCATCATCGCTTCGCGCATGATGTCGACCGTGATGCCGTCGACCTTGATGTCCATCTGGATCGCGGTGATCCCGTCGACGGTGCCCGCAACCTTGAAGTCCATCTCGCCCAGCGAGTCTTCGAGGCCTTGGATGTCGGTGAGAACCGCGTGCTTCTTGCCGTGCAGGATCAAGCCCATCGCGACGCCCGCGACGTGCTTGCGAATCGGGACGCCGGCGTCCATCAGCGAGAGCGTCGAACCGCAGATCGAGGCCATCGACGACGAACCGTTGGATTCGAGGGTTTCGCTGACCAGCCGCATCGTGTACGGGAACTCGTCTTGCGGCGGCAGCACCGGCACCAGCGCGCGTTCCGCGAGGTGGCCGTGGCCGATTTCGCGGCGGCCCGGTCCGCGCATCGGGCGCGTCTCCCCGACCGAGTACGGCGGGAAGTTGTAGTAGTGCATGTAGCGCTTGTTCGGAATCGCCATGATGCCGTCGAGGCGCTGTTCGTCACCGATCGAACCGAGCGTCGCGGCGGTGAGCACTTGCGTCTGGCCGCGCGTGAAAACGCCGGTGCCGTGAACGCGCGGCAGGATGCCGACCTTCGTCCAGATCGGGCGGATCTCGTCGGCTTTGCGGCCGTCGGGACGCTGCTTCTCGTCGACGACCATGATGCGCAGTTCTTCTTCTTCCATCGACTTGATGATGGAATCGAAGTCCTTGTTGCCCTTGTCTTCGAGGAGCGCGCGAATTTCGGCGAATTTCGGGTCGACTTTTTCGAGCGCCGCTTCTTTGGTGAACTTGTCGAACGCGGTGTTCCGTTCGACCTTTTCGATGATGCGCATCGCCTTGGCGACGTCTTTTTTGAACGTCTTGCGCACCCACGTGTCGAGCGTCGGGTTGACGGTGAGCAGCGGATACGTGCGCTTTTTCTTGCCGGCTTTTTTCGCCAGCTGGTTGATCGCGGTGACGATTTTCTTGACCGCAGCGTGACCGAACTCGACCGCGCCGAGGAAGTCTTCCTCGGTGATCTCGTGACCGCCGCCTTCGACCATCATCACGCCGTCGAGCGTTCCCGCGACGACGATGTCCATGCCGCCGGTTTCGTACTCGGGCAGCGTGGGGTTGATGATGTACTTGCCGTTTTCGTCGCGGCCGACGCGCACGGCGGCGACGTTCTTGTCGAACGGAATGTCGGACACCGCGAGCGCCGCGCCGGCGCCGCACACGGCGAGCACGTCGGCGTCGAGTTGCGGGTCGATCGACAGCACCGTCGTCACGAGCATGACGTCGTTGCGGAAGCCTTCTTGGAACAGCGGCCGGATCGGACGATCGATTTGGCGCGCGCTCAGCGTGCCGTGTTCGGACGGACGGCCTTCACGCTTGATGTAGCCGCCCGGAATCTTTCCGGCAGCGTACATGCGTTCTTCGAATTCGCAGGTGAGGGGGAAGAAATCGACGCCCGAGCGAGGCTGCTCCGAGGCGGTGGCGGCGGCGAGGACAACGTTCGCATCGCCGTAACGGACGAGGACGCTGCCGTTAGCTTGCTTAGCAAGCTCGCCGGTCTCGATCGTCAGGGTGCGACCCCCGATCTCGAGAGAGACGGATTCTGGCACAAATACTCCTAGTTTTTCTATTTTTGTCGTTTTGTTGAACGACGTTAAATTCGAGCCTGGCCCGTTATGTCATCCCGAGCGCGTTCAGCGGTCGAGAGCCTGTCCTGAGCCTGACGAAGGAGACCTGCTTCCAAGCTCGGCGATTTGCGCCCGTCCCTCGAACGCGCTGCACGCGCGCTCGGGATGACAGAGGAGGCTGCTTAGCGGCGCAGGCCGAGATCGGCGATGAGCTTGCGGTAGCGCTCCAGATCTTTGTTCTGGAGGTAGCTCAGCAAGCGCCGGCGCTGACCGACCTGCATCAGCAGGCCGCGGCGGCTGTGGTGATCCTTCTTGTGGATCTTCAAGTGCTCGGTCAGCTGGTTGATCGACGAGGTGAGGATGGCGATCTGTACGTCGGCTGAACCGGTATCGTTGGGACCGCGGCCGTATTTGCTCGCGATGTCGCTCTTCTGCTCTTTGGTGAGGGGCACGGAACGTCTGTCTTTCGTGGGTACGTGTCTCGCTCGGATCCAGAACCGCGTCAATGACGCATCCAGTCCGGCGACCGGCGAATCGTACCAAATTGGCCAAGGGCTGTCAAAGCAAGCCGGCTCCCCGAATGTCAGCATGTCTCCCCCATGGATGACATAAAGTGTGCCCCGCGAAGCTGGCCGCTCGTGAGCTCTGAGGCATTCGTTCCGGTCGGGCCGGTGGCCGAGATCAAGCCGGGCACGGCCAAAACGGTGGCCGTCGACGGGCGCGAGATCGCGGTCTTCAACGCCGGCGGCACGTTCTATGCGGTCGACAACTACTGCCCGCACCAAGGCGGGCTGCTCTCCGAGGGCTGGCTCGAGGGCACGACCATCACCTGCCCCTGGCACGCCTGGTGCTTCAGCCTCATCGACGGCGAGATGACGATCGGCAAGTTCGCCAGCGTCGACGTCTTCGACGTGCGGGTCGAGGACGGTCAGGTGTCGGTCAGCCGCACCCCGCGTCCCGAAGCGGCCTAGAGCAAGGCCCGGCGCAAGCCGGCGAGACTCGCGGAGCCCGTCGCGAACATCGCGATCCGCAAGCCGTCGACCAGCGCCTCGATCAGCTCGTCGACCGCCGCCCGGGACGTGTCGGCGGCCCGGAGGAACGGCAGCGCCAGGCCGCACAGGTCGGCGCCCAGGGCGAGCGCGCGGGCGATGTCGACGCCGGTGCGCACCCCGCCGCTGGCGATCAGCGGCACCAGCGGAAAGCGCTCGCGTAACGTGCGGACCGCCTCGGCCGTCGGCTGGCCCCAGCCGGCGAACGTCTCGGCCAGTGCTTCGCGCCGGTCGTCGCCCGAGCGCTTGCCCTCGACGCGGGCCCACGAGGTGCCGCCGGCGGCGGCGACGTCGATCCCGGCCACGCCGGCATCGAGCAGCCGGACCGCGGTCGTCACGCCGATCCCCGAGCCGACGCTCTTGGCGATGACCGGCACCTCCAGCGCCCGGCAGAGCGCGGCGATCTTGGGCAGCAGGCCGCGGAAGTCGGTGTCGCCGCCGGGCTGGAGCGCTTCCTGGAGCGGGTTGAGGTGCAAGAACAGGCCGTCGGCCTGCAGATCGGCCAGCAGCCGCCGCACCGCGTCGGTGCCGATGCCGTAATTCAGCGACACCGCGCCGATGTTGGCGAAGAGGACCGCGTGCGGCGCCACCGCCCGCACGTCGAAGGTCGGCAGCAGGGCCGGGTTCTCGATCAGCGCGCGGCCGCTGCCGAGCCCCATCACGATCCGCGCGCCTTCGGCCGCTTCGGCCAGCCGGCGGTTGATCTCGCCGGCCCGCCCCGTGCCGCCGGTCATCGACGAGATCAGGATCGGTGCGCGCAGCCGGAAACCGAGGAAGCGCGCGGCCGTATCGACCTCGTCGAGGGCGATGTCGGGCAGCGCTTCGTGGCGCAAGCGCACCGACGACCAGCCCGCGTCGACGGTCGACGCGACGTCGTCGTCGAGGCAGACATCGAGATGGCGCGCCTTACGCGCTTCGGTAGCGTTGATGGCCGGTTGGCGCACGCCTCGCCTTTCCACAGGCATAGGCCCCAGCCTCGCGCAATCGACCGCGGATGGACGCGACCTACGATGGAACGCTGGGAACCGCCGGCGGGCCGGCGTTCGGTGCCGCGCTCAGCGCGCTGGCCCGGGCCGAGGGGCTCGACGCGGAGGCGTTGGCGGCCAAGGCCGGTCTGGCGCTCGAAACCGTGGCGCGGGTGCTGGACGGCAGCGAGCGCATCGGGGTCCCGGCGATGGCGCGGTTGGCGCGGGCGCTGCGTTTGCGCGCGGTCGAATTCATGCAGAAGAGCGGGCTGCTCTCACTCGAGGTCTACGCGATGGGCCTCGACCCGCTGTATTTTTTGCCCGACGGTCCGGTCCGCTTCGACGCCCGCATCTACATGCGTGAGATCAATCCGCGCCACGCCGTTCCGGAGGGCGACATGCTCAAGCGCAATCCGGTGCTCAAGGCGTTGCTCGAGGACACCGTGCTCGACGCCGCCGGCCGTCTGGAGATCGAATTGGCCTACTTGCTTCGTGCGGCCGTCCAATCCACGAACGGTTCGTTGTAGGTGGATGGACGACGTTTTGAGGAATTGAGGGCGCATTATGGAGATCGAAGGCAAACGGGTCGCCGCATTGGTCGGCGACGGATTTGAAGAGTCGGAGCTGCTGGATCCGAAGCGCGCGCTCGAAGAAGCGGGGGCCGTCGTCACCATCGTCGGCGTCGACGACCGGTCGCTGCAGAAAATTCGCGGCAAGAAGGGCCTCGACGAAGGGCAAAGCGTCAAGGCGGAAGAGATCGTCGCCGACGTCACGGCCGACGACTTCGACGCGCTGCTGATTCCCGGCGGTTTGTCGCCGGATCACCTGCGCATGAACAAAGAAGTGCAGCGCTTCGTGCGCGAGTTCGATCTCGCGAAGAAGCCGATGTTCGTCATCTGCCACGGGCCGCAGATCCTGATCTCCGCGCAGCTCGTCCGCGGCCGCACGCTGACCGGCTATGCCTCGATCGCCGACGACATCCGCAACGCCGGCGGCCTCTACCGCGATCAGCCGGTCGTCAACGACGGCAATTGGGTCACCTCGCGCAACCCGCAAGACCTGATGCTCTTCAACCGCGCAATCTTAGAAAAACTCGCCTCCGCCGGAGCCGTCCAACCGGCGTAGCCAGCACGACCGCCGCGTATCGCGGCGATCGCCCCCTCTGTCATCCCGAGCGTTCTGTTCATCCCGAGCGTTGTCGAGGGGTGCGCCACGCCGTGGGTACCGCAGGACGCGGGCAATGCCTCAGCGCCGGGCCGCCAGCCGCCGCAGTAAGGGCCAGTCGCGTTCGGCAAGGGCGCGCTTCTTGTGGTGCGTCCAGCTCTTCAGCTTTTTCTCAGCCGCAATTGCGTCTTCGACACGTTGGAACTCGTCGGCATACACCAACAACAAAGGCCGGCGATTGTACGTGTAGCTCGTCGGATTGTCTCCGCTACAGTGCTGGTAGAAGCGGCGCATGACATCATTGGTCACTCCGACATAGAACGACCCGTCAAAGCAGCGCAGCATGTAGACGTAGTACCTTCTCACAACGCTCTTCTGCGGGCGAACGCGCGGAAGGCAAGATCACGGTGCACCCCTCGACACCGCTCGGGGTGACAGCGAGGCGCGACGCTCGTCGTAGGCGGACAATAGTGGCCCTGCGGAAGGCGCGATCACCGCGCACCCCTCGACACCGCTCGGGATGACAGAATCCCCCGACAACGCTCGGGGTGACAGAATCCCCCGACAACGCTCGTGGCGGCCGCGCGGCCCTGTCATCCCGAGCGTTGTCGAGGGATGCGCCGTGATCTATGCTACCGAGTGCGAGCGCGAAGGCGCGAGCAGTGGTGAAAAGGCGCTGGCGGCGCGTTCCTCGACGGGCGCTCAACTTCGTTCGCGCCCCTCGGAATGACAGGGAGGGGCGCTCAACTTCGTTCGCGCCCCTCGGAATGACAGGGAGGGGCGCTCAACTTCGTTCGCGCCGCTCGGAATGACAGGGAGGGGCGCTCAACTTCGTTCGCGCCGCTCGGAATGACAAGGGGGGTCAGTCGACGCGGCTTAGGCGCGGGTTGGGGCGTTCGGGGCGGCCTACTTTGTGGCATTCGCGCCAGGCGCCGGCTTCTTCGAGCGCGACGATGTCGGCGGTGTAATCGTAGGCGCCGTTACCGTCGAAGAACGCGCTGCCGACGGCGTACGCGTCGACCGGCACGCGCTCGTGCTCGAACGTCTGGATGCGCGCCGGGTTGAACCCGCCGCTGACGACGATCTTGACGAAGCCGTAGCCTTCGGCGTCGAGCGCGTTGCGCACGTTGTGCACGAGCTGCGGGTTCACGCCGGTCGGTGAAAACGTTCCCATCTGCGGAATGACCGATGCGTCGACCAGCGTCGCCGACGTGTCCAGACGCACGCCCCATAACCGGTTGCCGAGCGCGCGCGCGACGTCGAGGCTCGTGCGCACGCAGTCGTTGTCGAAGTCGACCAGCGAAATCACGTTGACCGACGGGTCGATGTGTTCGGCGAATTTTTTCGTTGCCAGTACGGTATCGCCGGCGTACGCGGCGATCAGCGCGTGCGGCACGGTGCCCATGCCGCGCGAACCCCACCACTCCGCGTTGGCGTCGGTCGAAACGCCGAGCGCACCCGAAATGTAGGCCGCGTAACCGTCGCCGGTTTGCACGAGATGGTGGTCGAAACGCGCCGGAAAGAACAGCACGTCCTTGCCGCCGGCGGCGTCGACGATCGCGCGCGCGTTGGTCGCGATGCGCGTGCGTCGCGAGAGCACGCCCAAATACGGCGTTTCGAGATGGGCGAAGAGATCGTAGTCACCCTCGATCGTCATGACGGTTTCGAACGGCGCGATGCGATCGCCGTCGTAGAGCGCGTGCACGTCGAGCTGGTTCCAGCCGTCGCGCCAGCTCGTGCCGTCACGGCGGCCGCTGCACAGCTTGAGGATCGCGATGGCCTCGTCGATGCCGCACAGCACCGACGTGTTGCGCTGAAAGACTTGCATCCGCACGCGCGGCCGGAAGCCGTCGCGGTCGAGAATCTCGCGCGCCCGGTTGAAATACGTGTCCGAGTAGTAGCCGTCACGCATCTTTTCAACCGGCAGATTAAAGATTGCCGGGGCGAGGCGCGAGGCTGGCGCGCTGCGATGCATGGGTGGC
>JBEKXE010000058.1:0-25440 GCA_049512335.1 Candidatus Lustribacter sp. | reverse complement strand
GCGGTCGCGCGTAAGCTGGCATCCGTCACCGAGCGGCTCGAACCGTCGGTCTCGTTGCAGCGATCGATCTGCTTGCGGAACTCGGCGTAGGCTTCCATCTTCTTGTCGTACTCGGCGCGTAATTCCGGAATCTGCGCCCGGAAGGCCGTAACCTCGATGCGATAGGCGTCGACGAGCCGTTTGTCGCGGGCCGCGATCACCTTGGCGATCTCGGCCTGGTTGTTCTTGGCGCGCGCCAGCGCCCGGGCTTCCTCGTCGGTGTAGCCGCCGCCGGTGACCCGGTCGCGGATCTCCTTGTCGGCTTTCTCCATCTCCACCCGGAACGGCGTCGGCGGCAGCACGAACGTGATGTTGCGCCGGTCGATCTCGATCTGGCGCCGCAGTGCGACCTCGCCCTCGCGGATCTCGTGCAGGCAATTCTTGAGCCGGTCGATCCAGCTCGAATCGACGTGGTCGTCGTCGAAGCGGATCGAAAGCCCGCAGCCGAGCGACGAGATGACCTTGAAGCCCCAGTGCGCCGAGGTGCCGTAGAGTGGCTGCATGCGCACCTTGGAGCCGAGCGGCGGTTCCTCGAGCGCGTCGACGAGCCCGACGAGTTGCTCGCCGTCGTCGACCAGCACCATCGTGCGGCTGGCCGAGAAGCGCTGGGCCAGCACGCAGAAGCCTTCGATCTTGACGTCGGGGACGGGGATCGGCACGACCACGTCCTGGTAACCGCGCGCCCAGGCGACTTGCCACATGCGCTCGCGAATATCGCCGGCGGTTTCACCGGCTGCGAGAAGTCCGTCGATCAATAGATCGACGCCGTTCGATTGGAACCGCGGGTTCGCCATTGTGGCGATCTTCCTCGTAATCGGGCTGCAGGTGGAAACGGTGATTTGCCTCTCCCGCACGCTTGTGCCTGCCAAGCGCCCCCCACCGGAGGGCACTCCTGCTGTCATCCTGAGCGAAGCGCCAGGGGCGCGCAGTCGAAGGACGCGAAGCTGCCACGTTCCATGCCCGAGACCCAGACGCCGCAGCGCGACTACCGCTCGACCCTCAACCTTCCCAAGACCGACTTTCCGATGCGCGCCGAGCTGCCCAAACGGGAACCGGACCGCGTCCGCTGGTGGGCCGAGCACGACACCTACCGCAAGCGGCTGGCCAAGAACGCCGGCAACCCGCCGTTCATCCTCCACGACGGCCCGCCGTACGCCAACGGCGACCTCCACATGGGGCATTTCCTCAACCGCGTCCTCAAGGACGCGTTCGTCAAGATCAACCTGCTCGACGGCAAGTACGCGAACTTCGTCCCCGGCTGGGACATGCATGGGCTGCCGATCGAGATGGAGACGCTCAGGCACCTCAAGCTCGACTTCCACAACGTCGACCCGCTCGAGCTGCGCGAGAAATGCCGCGAACGCGCGCTGTATTGGCTCGACCGCCAACGCGCCGCGATCCTGCGCATGGGCTGCGGTTTCGGCCACTACGACGATCCGTATATGACGATCGCGCCGCGCTTCGAAGCCACGATCGTCGACGTGCTGGCCGAACTCGCCGAAGCCAAACAGCTCTACAAGGGCTTGCGGGCGACGCTGTGGTGCATCCACGACGAGACCGCGCTGGCCGAAGCCGAGATCGAATACAAAGAGCACGTCTCGCCCTCGATCTACGTGCGCTTTCCGGCTGACGCGGCGCAACGTGCCGATATCGCGCAGCGCTTCGGCGTCGAGGACGACGGCAAACCGACCTCGATCGCGATCTGGACGACCACGCCCTGGACGTTGCCGGGCAACGTCGCGATCGCGATCAAACCCGATGCAACCTACGGCCTCTACCGCGTAGGCGGCGAAGACGTGCTGGTGGCGCAAGCGCTGGCGGGCGCGCTGGTCGAACGCCTCGGCGATTCCGTGGTGGCGACGCTGCGCGCGAGCGTTCCCGGCACCGCGCTGGCCGGCGCGCGCGTGCGCCATCCGTTGCTCGATCGCGATTCGCTCGTCGTGACGGCCGACTACGTCGAACTGGAAACCGGCACCGGCGCGGTGCACACGGCACCCGGCCACGGCACGGACGACTTCGAAACCGGCGTGAAATACGGTCTGCCGGTGCTGAGCCCGGTCGACGGCGCGGGCCGTTTCACCGCCGACGCCGGTCCGTATGCGGGGCTGCCGATCTTCGCCGCGCAGCAACGCATCATCGACGATCTGCGCGCGGCCGGCTTGCTGATCGCCACCGAATCGTACGAGCACTCCTACCCGCACTGCTGGCGCTGCAAGAACCCGGTGATCTTCCGCGCAACCGCGCAGTGGTTCATCTCGATGGACGCCAACGATTTGCGCCGGCGCATCGTCGTCGAGCTGCCCGAGGTAACGTGGACGCCGGCCTGGGGCCAAGAGCGCATGACGCAGATGATCGCGAACCACCCCGAGTGGTGCGTCTCGCGCCAGCGCACGTGGGGCACGCCGATTCCGGCCGTCGTGTGCACGCAGTGCAACGAATCGATCCTCGACCCGCGCGTCGCGCGCAACGCGGCCGATCGTTTCCGCACTGAAGGCGCGCGCGTGTGGTGGACCGATCCCGTCGAAGCGTTTCTGCCGCCCGGCTTCGCCTGCCCCACGTGCGCCGGCACGGCGTTCGCCAAAGAGATGAACATCGTCGACATCTGGTTCGAGTCGGGCGTGACGCATCGCGCGGTGCTCGAGGACCGCGGTCTGACCTGGCCGGCCGACGTCTACCTGGAAGGCGGCGATCAATACCGCGGCTGGTTCCGCTCGAGCCTGGTCACCGCCGTCGCAACCAAGGGCCGTCCGCCCTACAAGCAAGTCGTCGGCGTGGGCTGGGTCGTCGATCAGGACGGTCGCGCGATGCACAAGTCGTCCGGCAATTACATCGGCGCGCTCGACGGCATGGAGAAGTACGGCGCCGACGTGCTGCGCCTGTGGGTCGCCTCGGTCGAATTCACCTCCGACGTGCGCCTCGGCGCGAAGCTGCTCGAAAACGTCGCCAACGTCTACCGCAACCTGCGCAACCGCTTCCGCTGGTATCTCGGCTCGGTCGAAGACCTGACGCCCGAAGCGGTCGTGCCGCGCGCGCAAATGGAGCCGCTCGACCGGCTGGTGCTGACCAAACTCGACGCCGTCGCGCGCGACATCGTCGTGGCCTACCGCGAGTTCCGCCTGCACGACGCCTATCTGGCGCTGCAACGTTTCGACGGCGATGACCTCTCGGCGTTCTACGTCGACGCCCTCAAGGACCGGCTCTACACCGGCGCGCCGAACTCCGCGCGTCGCCGCAGCGCGCAGTCGGCAGTGTTCGAGATCTTCCGCACGGTCGCGGTGCTGACCGCGCCGATCCTCTCGTTCACCGCCGAAGAAGCCTGGCAAGCCCTGCCGGCAGCGCTGCGCGGCGAACACGAAAGCGTCTTCGATCTCGCCCTCCCCAAGCTCGGCGCCGTCGACATCCCCGCCCTCGAGCTCTGGGACACGCTCCGCGCACTGCGCGCGCAGGTCGCCGCATCCGAAGGCGAACGCGACTTCCAACTCGACGCCGAGGTCACCGTCCCCGCCGCGCAGCTGCCGGCATTCCAAGCCCTCGGCGACGGCCTGCGCGAAGCCCTAGTCGTCTCATCGCTACGCTCGCTAGCAGCCTCCCCCACAAACACCGCCGGCGTAAAGACGCTACCCGCCGCCGGCGAAAAATGCGAACGCTGCTGGAAATACCTCCCCCTCGGCGCCAACCCCGAACACCCAACCCTCTGCGCCCCCTGCGCCGAAATCGTCGAATCCGCATCGGTGAAATGATCGTCCGCTAAGAAAAAGGGAACGCACACCTCCCGCCTTCGCGGTCGGCAGCGCACGCGCACCCTGTCATCCCGAGCGTTGTCGAGGGACGCGCCACGATCGCCGAACCGCAGGAAGCAGGCAATGCCACCGCTGCAAGCGTGCAGCGCTTACCGCAGGGCAGGTCCCGTTCGTTCACGAGACCCCCGTGTGATCTTGAGCGGCGGTTTGCGGTTGAGGAAACATGGGCACAATACCTCATGGACTTCACCAACATCGACAAAACGTCGCTCGATCGGTCATTGCTGATCGCCGAATCCGACCAGTTGGCTCTCTATGCCGTCGGCGACCAAACCTATCTGCTGGTTCAACGCCACGAGGGTACTCAGTGGACCGGCCTGCGCATTTCCGGGGACGGCGTCTTCCGAGTCGCGTCACTGCTCGCCGAAGCGACGCGCCACATGTATAGAGACGTAGCCGCGCGGCTTTCGCCCAAGAACATGGCGGAGTTGGCAGCGACCTCCCGCTCGTAGCAAGCGGCCTCGCCACATTGATGCGTGGCTCACTCAACGATAACGGCGACGCTCGGCATCGTCATAAGCGTCATCGTGCTTGCCGAGGGCAAGAACATAGACTTCGCGCGCATAGTCGTCGACGTCGTACACTAAGCGCCAAGTTTGGCCGCGGAACGTGAGGTCCGCTGCGCGCGCGCCCACCAGGCCCCCGCGCTTCTCGGGGAACTGATACGGATTCGATCTCAGCGCCTCGAGCAGCTCTGCGAGCGTCGGTACGAAGTCCGGATTATCAAGACCCCAGCGCTGCACGTCGACGATGACGGCGCGCTTGAGCCTAACGTCCCATCCGCGGTCGTCCAGCGTTGCTGAACCGCCGTGTTCTGCCGGCAGCCTCTTCGATTGCGTCGAGCGCTTCAAAGGCGTCGACGGTGTCTTCGCGTCCGGAAGCACGACGTCGAGCAAGCTCATCGTCGTCCACAAGTCCCGGATTGTGGAGAACGAAAAGGCGGTCGATGGTGATACCGAGGGCGTCGACGATGCGATCGATGACGTCGAGGCTGGGGTTGGTGGCTCCGCGTTCGATTTCCGAGATCGTTTGCCGGCTGAGGCCGGCGGCATCGGCGAGTGCGGTTTGTGAAAGTCCGGCTCGGGCTCGTTCGAAGATGAGATTCCCACTCAGGAGCTCCCTTGAGGGCGGTCGGGCGTTGGGCGTGATCGGGGCCATGTGGAGTCCTTGCAGAGTGAGGGTGCTCTTAGCGTACTGCTTAGTTTGGCGAATGTCAACTATAGGCGTCAATTCGAACCAGCGACCGCTTGTCGACTTAAACGTAAGTTGACCAGCCGGCGGCGAATGATTCCAATGACCGGCGCTTCAGTGGTCGGGTGAGGGAGAGAACGAGAACATGGCAATCGATCGCAGGGAATGGACGACGACACCGACGTGCCGGATTTGCCGGGCGGCCTGGAATCTGGCGCCCGGGATGATCGCCGCCGGCAAAGACGGCAAGGCGATCTTCGTGCGGCAGCCGGAAACCCCGGAGGAGACGATGCAGGTCTGGCGCGCGGCGCTCGCCTGCCCGACCGGCTCGATCTTGGCGCCGCGCGGCCTTCCGGTGCCCGACCACGTCTTTCCGCAACAGCTCGCGCCGAATCTCTACCGCCTTGGTTACAACGACAACGCGACCGCGGGCGCGCACCCGTTCTTCATTCGCAGCAGCACCGGCCTGAATTTCATGATCGACGGTCCGCGGTACGTGCACAAGCTCGTCGAGTTTTTCGAGGAGCAGGGCGGGTTGGATCACGTGCTGTTGACGCATCGCGATGACGTCGGAGCGTCGGCCAAATACGCCAAGCACTTCGGCGCGCGGCTGTGGATCCACGAGAACGACCGCGAGGCGTCGCCCGAGGCGACGGACATCCTCACCGGCTACGACATCACGGAACCGGTCCCGGGCCTAACCGTCATCCCGATTCCGGGCCACACGATCGGCAGCGTCGCGTTTCTCATCGACGAGAAGATGTTCGTCGGCGATTCGTTGAACTGGTTGATCGACGAGAAGAAGATCTGGACGAATCCGCTGCGCTGCTGGGATGACTGGGACATGCAACGCCGCTCGCTCAAGCGCTTACAAGATTTCCGCTTTGATTTTCTGCTGGCCGGACACGGCGGAAGCATCGACTTCCCGCCCGATCGCATGCAAGCCGAGCTCGCAACCTGTTTGGAAGCACTCGAAAAGACGACCTGGCAGCCGCTCACGCACTTCCCCAACGGCGTTCCGATCCCGGATGACCTCAAGCAATTCTGGAAAACCGAAGTCCCGCGCGCCAAAGCCGACTTCTTCGCCGCGATGAGTTAAGGCGGACTCAGTTCGGCGGCGCGAGTGCGAGAAAGGCGACGCTGACGTCGCGATCGCCGTAGCCGCGTTCCAATGCCTGTTGCCATTCGTGGGCGAGCGCCTCGATCATCGGCAGCGGTCCGCCGCCTTGCGATGCGGCTTGCAACGCGAGGCGCACGTCCTTCGCCGCCATCGCCAGCGAGAATTCGGGATCGAAATTGCCCGCCGCGATCTTCGCCAGTTTCGATCGCACCAGCGGAGCGTCGAGCGGTCCACCTTGCAGGCATTCGGCGACGCGATCGAGCGGCACGCCGAGCGTTTTCGAGAGCGTCGCTACCTCGGAGATCCCTTCGACGAGCGTCGCGAGCCAAGAATTCAGCACGAGCTTCATGCGCGAGCCGGCGCCCGCCTCACCGAGCCAAACCGTCTTGTGGCCGAGTGCGGCGAACAGCAGCTGCAGGTCATCGATCGTTTGCTTGGGACCCGATGCCAGGATCGTCAACGCGCCTTCTCGCGCCGGGCCGATGCTGCCCGACACCGGAGCATCGACGAACGCGATGTCGGGCCGGCCCTTGGCCAAACCGATCGCCTGGGTGGTCGCTTCGACGCCGATCGTGCTCATCTGCAGCCACACGGCCCCGGCGCGCATGGACGGCAGCGCCTGCTCCATCGTCGCCATCACCGCCGGACCATCGGCGAGCATCGTGATGACCACCGCAGCCTCATGGACGGCGTCCGCAACGTCGCGGAATGCCTTGGCACCATTGTTGCGCAGCGCCTCGGTTCGGTCCCACGTGCGATCCCACATGCGGACGTCCAGACCGTGTCCGAGGAGGTTCGTCGCCATCGCGGAGCCCATGGCCCCGCTGCCCAAAATGCAAACGTTCATCGTGATGCTCCCTAGGTAGCCGCAACGCCGAGCGGCGGTGCCATGAATTCCGGACCGATCGGATCGGTGATGTCCTCAGCAAGGATGCGATCGATCTCCGTTTTGTCAGGCTGGTCGAGCGTGAAGTCGAGTGCGCCCGGCAACGCGTCGAGCTGGTCCGGACGCCGCGCGCCCCACAATGCCGCACCGACGCCGGGCTGATCCAACACCCAGCGGAGAGCAAGGTGAATCACGCGCTTGCCGAAGCGCCGGCGCGCGAGTTCGTCCAAGTGGCCGACGGCCAGCAGGTATTGTGCGAGCCTCGGCGCCTGGAACTTCGGATCGGTTCCCCGCAGATCGTCGCCGCTGAAAGTCGTGCGTTCGTCGATCTTCCCGCTGAGCAAGCCGCGGCACAGCGCGCCGTACGTCAGCGCCGTCAACCCGTGTTCGCGCACGTAGGGGAGGACGTCGTGCTCGACGCCGCGTTCGAAGAGATTGTACGGCGGCTGCACGGTGTGGAGCGGCGCGTACTTCGCGAATTCTTCCAGCTGGGCCGGCGAGAAATTGCTGACGCCGACCGCCCGGATGAGTCCGGCGTCGTAGAGCGCGCCCATCGCTTTCGCCGTCTCCTCCATCGGCGTTCCGGGGTCGGGCCAATGCACTTGATAGATGTCGATGCGATCGGTGCGCAGGCGCCGGAGCGAGTCCTCGACCTCGGTGCGGATCCGGCGCGCCGAAGCGTTGCGATGCGGAACGCCGTGCTGGTCCCATTCGAGCGCCACTTTGGTCGCGATGACTGCGCCGTCGCGCCGGCCCTCGAGCGCCCGTCCGACGATTTCTTCCGAGTGACCTTGCCCGTACGCCGGTGCCGTGTCGATCAGCGTGACGCCGGCGTCGAGCGCGCGATGGATCGTTGCGATTGCCGCGGCATCGTCGGCGCCGCCCCACATCCAGCCGCCGATCGCCCAGGTGCCGAGGCCGATCCGAGAAATGCGAACGTTCGTGTTGTTGATCTCGGTGAATTCCACGTTGCGTACCTCAAAAGGATGTCAGGAAGTATGCGCGGTTGCCGTGTCCGCGCGTGCCGGGCGTACCGCGGCGGCTACGACGAGGCCGGCGAGCCCGGTGAGTGCCGCCAGTCCGCCCGCGAAGTCCGCGAATGGGAGACCGCGCAGTTGTGCCGCCAGGGGCAGGCCGATGCTCGCACCGCTGAAGGCCACGAATACATAGAAGGCCATCGCGCTGCCGCGTACGGCCCCACCGAGCCGCACGACCAGGTCGTTCATCGCGACGGCCGCGAGGGCGAACCCGATGACATAGAAGGCGCTCAACACGACGACCGACGCGACGGAGGTCACGTGCGCGCTCGTACCGCCCAGTGCGATGACGACGAGTGCGAGGCCGAGCAAGACGACGGCGCGTGGTCCGATCCGTTCGACGATCCGCCCGGTCAGGAGCGAGAGGGTCATGCCGATCAGGCCCAGCGCGCGCACCTCGAGCGCCCGTTCCCCGTCGAATCCGGCGTGCGCGAGATAGACACCGAGCCCGGCATAGAACGCGACGAATCCGCCGTAGAGGATGAACCCGCATGCGTACGTTGCCGGGATCGGCGGATGCTGGAGCAGCCCGAACAGCCCGCGATACGCGGCCAGCACCGATCGTCCGGTGCGATCGAGCCCGACTTCGCAGACGACGAGCGCCACCAGCACGGCGCACAACGCGTCGAGCCCGGAGAAGAGCACAAACGGCAGCCGCCAGTCCTGCGCGCCGAGCGATGCGAAGACGAGCTGGCCCACGGTTGCCGAGCCGATCAGCCCCGCGCTTACGACCGCGATCGCGTGGGCGCGCGTCGCGCCACTGAAGCGCTCCGCCACCCAACCCAGCGCCACCGGCCCGAACGTACCGGCGAAGAAGCCGGCGACGCCGCGCGTTACGTAGAGGGCGAGCACGTTGGGCGACAACGCCACCAGCGCCGTCGCCGCCGCCGAGCAGGCGAGCCCGCCGACGAGGATCCATCGACGTCCGCGCGCGTCCGAAAGCGGACCGAAAAACAAGCACGCGCACGCATAGGCCAGGCCGAACGTGAAGCCGATCCACGAGACCGTCGTGGTGGCGACATGAAGCTGGGCGGCGATTGCCGGCAGGGCGGGGATCACGCCGTAGAGCGGAGAGACCATCACCAGCCCGGCCAATCCCAAGACGCCGATCGTTACCGCGGGGGCCCTAAATGTAGTCGTCACGGCCCCTTGAGCATAGGCGCGGTCCGCGGTACTGTCCAATATCTAGTTTGTCACATAATAAGACGCGCCACGTCTAATAAGGCCTGTGATGGAACTTCGCCACCTGCGGTATTTCATTGCCGTCGCCGAGCAGCTCAACTTCAGCCGGGCGGCCGAGGAGTTGCACACCGCGCAACCATCGCTGAGCCAGCAGATACGGGCGCTCGAGCGAGAGTTGAAGATGATCCTCTTCGAACGCACGCACCGTCACGTTGCCTTGACGGAAGCGGGCCGGATGTTGTTGCCCGAGGCGCGCGAAATCGTGCAACGCGTTGACGCACTATCGACGCTGCGCGAGGCTTCGGCGGGTCCGCAAGGGCCGTTGCGAATCGCGTCGATAACGGCGTCGACCGTCGGCGTGCTGCCGCAAGTTCTCCCGGCCTATCGAGAGACATTCACCGACGTCGAGGTCAGTGTCGAAACATGGACGATCGATGACGACCTGCGGGCGCTCGTGGAGCGCCGCGTCGATGTCGCGTTCGTGCGCGGTCCTCTGGCGGATACGCGGCTCGAGGCGGCACTCGTTGCCAGGGAACGGATTTGCCTCGCGATGCCGAGCGCGCATCCGCTGGCCGCACTTCCAAAGATCCCGGTGCGAGCCATCATGGACTACGACATCGTCGGCATGCGCGACGAGTACACCGGCAGTTGGAACGGCCTGATGAACGATGTATTCCGCAACCTCGGAGTCGTCGTGCATCCACGCTTCGAAGCGCGAACGCTCGAGACGATGCTGGGGCTCGTGGCCAGCAATATGGGCATCGCGCCCTGCTCGGCGATCGTGCGTCACATGCTCGTTAGCGGCGTGGCCGTACGTCCGCTCGAGCCACGCCGGCTGTTGGAAAGCCTGTATCTCGCCTGGCGGCGCGACCGCGCTGATGTGCCCGTCGTCCGGTCGTTTCGCGAGCACGTCGCAAAGTCAAACCTGGCGTTCGTTTAACCGCCGGTCATTTCACGCGCGTCGAAGCGTTTGGCGATCACGCCGTATTTTGCCGCCGTGTCGATGAGCGGCTGGATGTCACGCGGGTCGAGCGCGGTCCCGACCTCCGCGCGGGTCATGCTTGCGATCGTCGCGGCATCGGCGCCGGAGAAGTGCGCCAGCAGCTCGACCGTCTGCGCATGATGCGTGTTGGCATAGACCGACGCCTCACGCACCACGCCGGCGAAGCGCCGAATCGTCTCCGCGTTCGCGTGTACGAAATCGTTGGTAGCGAACCACGCCGAGGTGAGAAAACGCTTCGCGATCGCGTCGGCGATCGAGCCGAGCGCGCGATATTTCCCGGTACTGAGTGCCTGCGCCATCGCGGGATTCGCTACCGCCCCCGCGTCGATCCGCCCGCTATCGAGCGCGGGCCCGAGCGCATTGGCCGGGATCTCGACGAACCGGACCGACCGGACGTCGCCGCCGTTCTGGTCGATCCACGCGCGCGCGGCCAGCGACTGCAGATCGTTGAGTGCCGGCACGGCCACGATCTTCCCGTTCAGGTCGTGCCCCGACCGAAGAGCCGAGTCCTTAAGCACGAGGAACGTGTTGTTGGCCAACGCCGAGAGGTAGATGCCCGACGGCGCAACGAGCGTCAACGGCACGCCGCGCGCGTGCGCGGTGATCAGCGCGATGATGTTCGACTTGCCGATGTCCGTGGCGCCGCCCGCAACGGCCGCCGCCACCGCGCTGCCGCTACCCGCGGCGGTGAGGTCGACGTCGAGCCCCGCCGCGCGGAAGAGCCCCGCGCTCTGCGCGTAGAGGATCGGCGTCGCATCGTCGTCCGGTGCGGAAGCGAGCCGCAGGTGCACGGGTTGCGTCTGGGCCGCCAGCGGCGTGGCTGCGCCGCAGAGAGCGAGAAGCGTGAGCCGGCAAGCGTTAGCGCGAGAAACGATCATCGTGCGTTACGGTTTCACCATGATCTCGTCGACCGCGTACGCGCGCGGGATTGCTTTGAATTCCGCCGCGAGCTCGAGCTGTGACTTGATCAGGCTCGGATCGTAGCTCGTGGCGTACGTTGCCCGGCGCATCGCGCGCACGCGGTCGATGTCGATCTTCGCGTACTTCGCCAAGATCGCGGCCGTTTGGTCGGGGTGCTGGTTCGCCCACGCCGCGGTCGCGTACATCGCCGCGCAAAAGCGCCGCGCGAGATCGCGGTTCTTGTCGAGCCAGCCGCGGGTGGTGACCCAGACGTTGATCGCCGAGACGTTGCCGAAGACGACGTACGGCACGGCGAAGATTTTGGCGTTGGCCGCGAGCGCCTCGCTCAGCAACGGTTCGCCGATGTAGCCGCAGGCCACGGTCCCGTGCGCGAGCGCCGCCGCCACCGCGCCGAACGGCACCTCGATAAACTTGACCGCGGCCGGATCGACCTTGTTCCGCTGCAGCCACGCCTGAACGGCAACGGTCGTCAGCGATTGCAGCGACGGCACCGAAACGAGCTTGCCCACGAGATCCCGTGCGCTGCTGAGCGAGGACGACTTGTCGACGCACAACACGCTGCTCGGATCGGCGACGCGGAACAAGCCGGACGGCGCGATCGCGATGAAGTCGACGCCGTGCAGCTGCGCGTTGGCGACCGCGACGGCATCGATCACGGCGAGATCGATCGCTCCGGCCGCGAGCGCCGTCGCGGTCGCGCCGCTGCCGGCGAAGATCTGGAGCGACGCGGTGATCCCGGCCCGGTCGAGGTAGCCGGCGTCGAGCGCGTACCACGGCTCGGCGAACGCGTCGGAGATGTTCGTACCGAGCCGCAGCGCGGGCGAGCCGCTCTGCGCGCGCGCGGACCGCGGCACGGCCGCCGCCGCACCAGCGCCGAGCAAACCGAGCGCACGCCCACGCGCCATCCTCACCGTCATGCCCCGCGCTTCGTGCGGCATGCACACGGTTCCGCTGCGCCTTTTTTCTTCGTCATCCTGAGCGGACCGCCGTAGACGCGCAGTCGAAGGACACCGCGAACGTGACCGCAGCCGGCAAAGACGTGAAGAAGAAGCCGCGACCAAGAAAAGACACGCCGTTTAAAACGTCCGCAAGTGCTATCACCACATAAAGGTCGATGCCATGCCAGGAACCCACCTCTGCCTCGCGTGCACCGAGAAACGTCATGATGTAGTCACTTTCGCCGCTGGACTTCGCCTACAAGTACGGGGTGATCGACAAGAAGCTCGACGCGAGCGCGGTGCTCTCGCCGTGCGTCGTCATGTCGCGTTGATGCTGAAGCGGTCGGTACCGCTCACCATCAGGCACGGTGGCCGCGACGGGTGCCGGCGGAACGGATGATCCCAGCTGATCGGGATCGCGACGCGCACGTTCGGGCGCGCGTATTGCGCCAGCATCGCCATGCGCGTCTGCGATCCGCGGTTCTGCGAGCCGTGCCACAGCATCACGTCCTCACCGAGGAGCTGCCTGAGGCGGTTGACGATCGCCGGATGCGCGGCGATCTCCGCGAACAGCGGCACCCGTGCATGCAGGCTCTTGAACCATAAGCGCTCCACGAACGCGTCCGGCGCGCGGCAACTACCGGTCTCGGCTTCCGAAACAGGTCGAGCGAGGCGTCACGCGCTTCGCCGGCCATCTCCACGCCGCGCCCGGACAGCAGCGGAAACGGGCCGGCCCAGCCGTTGCCGGCGAAGGCCGCCAGCTCGTCAGCGGACAGGCGCGCCGCAGCGTCGACGTCAGGCGAGAAAGGCGAGCGGGAGTTCCGATCGCCGTCCTTCTCGAGGGTCATCCGGTGCTAAGCGAAGCGAAGCGTGAAGTCGACGTGTATTGCGTCGTAAGGGAAGATGACGTGAGCATCCGCCGTTCTTTCGACGACGCCTGCCTTGAGAAGTGCCTGCACGTCGCCGTGAACGGCCTTGACATCACGCTCGAGGAGACGCGCAATTTCGCGGATGGTCATCTCGCCCTGGCCGGTCATAACCTTCAGTAGCTCCCAACGCTTCACCGTCAGAACCTTCCAGAGAAGCTCGATCGAAGCAAAGGAAATATGTTCGCCTTGTCGCTTGCCGCGAAAAGCTGCCGCAACTTGCCGCTTCGTCTCTTCGACTGACGATACGCTAAGGGTTACGGTCTTCATATTTCTGTCTCCATATCTCTACGTCGTTCCAAAAATCTGCTTGTAAGCTCTTTAGATCCGTAAACTCATAAGCGATCTCGTGATCACCGCGGTGCTTATGATCGCCCTTGCCCGCTTCGTTATCGTAACGAAGAACGCAGATTCCGTCGGACACGAGCGCGAGCCGGTATTTGTAGCCGTGGCGGCTGCCCCGGGCGGGCCGGGGAATACGCCAGATCGCGATCTCCACGAAGGTCGCTTCCGAGAGGACCAGCCGCTTGCGAAGCAGCAGTTCCGTCATGTTGGAGTTTATACCAACAAAATGCGGGTGTTGTCAAGGACTCCAACACGTGAGACGGGGCTCGCCCGAGCAGGGCAGGCCCCCAGCGAGCGGAAGTCCCGCGGCATGAGCGTTCGTGCACTCGGCTACATCGGGATCGGCGTCCGCGACCTCAAAGCGTGGGAGACCTTCGCGACGTCGATCCTCGGTTTGCAGATCGGCTCGCGCGGCGACGACGGCACGCTCTTCCTGCGTATGGACGAGAACCATCACCGCATCGCCGTCCATCCGGGCGGCAACGACGACATCGCCTACCTCGGCTGGGAAGTCGCGAACGAACGTGCGCTGGAAGCGCTGGCGGAGAAGTTGCACGGCGCCGGTTTCGCCACGACGGCCGGCGACGCGGCGGCGTGCCGCGAGCGCAGCGTCGGCGGTTTCATCGCGTGCGACGACCCGGCCGGCATTCGCTGCGAGTTCTACTGGGGCGCGCTCGTGCAGCGGCGGCTGGCCTTCGTCTCGCCGCGCGGCCTGGGCGGCTTTCACACCGGTGACGAGGGCGTCGGGCACGTCGTGGTCGGCGTCCCGGATGCCGCCGCCTACATGAGCTTCTATCGCGATCTCTTGGGTTTTCGCATCAGCGACTTCATCGCGTGGACGATCCCGGGCCGCGGTGACATGGACGTCGCGTTCCTGCACTGCAACCAACGCCATCACAGCATCGCCTTCAACCAGTCGTCGCGATCGGGGAAGCGGCTCTCGCACTTCATGGTCGAGGTCGACGCGCTGGACGACGTCGGCCGCACGTGGTCGTTGTGCGACCGCGAAGACGTGCCGATGGCGCAGAGCCTCGGGCGACACGTGAACGACCAGATGTTCTCGTTCTACATCGTCTCGCCGTCGGGGTTCACGGTCGAGTTTGGCTACGGCGGTCGCTTGATCGACGACGCGACGTGGGAGGTCTCGACCTACGATTGGCCGAGCACGTGGGGTCACAAGCGCCCCGCCGCGCCGGCACCGGCCAAGGAGAAGATCGCGCCGTGAGTACGCTCTGGCTCGACATGCTCGGCGCCGAGGTGCGCTATCGCGGCCGCGAGTTCAGGACGCGCACGATCGAAGCCGGCGCGCACAACCCCAAGAAGCTGATCCTCATCCACGGCGTCGGCGGCCATGCCGAAGCGTACGCGCGCAACGTCGTGCGGCTCGGCGAATCCTTTCACGCGATCGCGATCGACTTGGTGTGGCACGGCCTCTCGTCGAAGCCGGAGTTCACGCCGGAGATGGTCCCGGTATTCTCGCGTCAGGTGCTCGACGTCTTCGACGATCTCGGCGTGCAGAAGGGCTACATCGAGGGCGAATCGCTGGGCGGCTGGGTCACCTGCTGGACCGCGCTGCATCACCCCGAACGCGTCGAGCGCGTCATCCTCAACACGACGGCCGGCATCTACTGGAACCGCGACAAGGTCAAGATCGACGAGATCGGCGGCAAGAACGCGCTGCGCGAACGCTCGCTCGCCGCGATTCGCAATCCGACGCCGGAAACGGTGCGCAAACGGCTCGAGTGGCTGATGGCCTCCCCCGATCGCGTCACCGATGAGCTCGTCGCGCTGCGCACCGCGATCTACTCGCGCCCCGACACGAACGCCTCGCTCACCAACGTGTTCGAGGCCAGCTTCGGCGGCCGCTACGCGCCCAACGTGATCGAAGAAGACGAGCTCGCCGGCATGAAGGTTCCCGCGCTCGCGCTGTGGTCGGACAAGAATCCCGGCAACGGCCCCGACGTCGGCGAACGGCTGGCGACGCTCATCCCGGGCTCGAGCCACTACTGCATCATGGACGCGGCGCACTGGCCGCAGTGGGAGAAGCCGGAAGAGCACGACCGCGTCGTGACCGCGTTTCTCTCCGGCGCGGCGGTGCCGGCGCCGGCCGTGCCGGCGTAGCCGCGGCGCGTGCCGCTCGTCTACGGTCAGGCGATATCGTTTTCGCCGCTGTTGTACCGCCCGCGCGAACGCTGGAGCGACGTGCGCGCCGCGCTCGTCGGGAACATCGTGCAGCCGCGCACCGCCGCCGACGAGACGCCCGAGCGGCTCGATACGTACGCGCGGCGCCTCGACGACGCGTTTTGGCTCGCCGGTGAACGGCTGGACGACGCGCACCTCGACGCGCTGGTCGTGCTCGTCGCCGACGACCACCGCACCTTCGACGACAGCAACACGCCGCAGTTGCACGTCTTCGCCGGCTACGAGATCTGGGGCGATCCGGCCCGGGCCGATCTCGGCGAAGCCGGCGACCCGCTGGTGTTTCACTGCAACGCGCACCTCGCCGCCCACCTCGCCGAGGAGCTGACGCGCGACGGCTTCGACGTTTCGGAGACGAGCGGGATGTACACGCCGCTCGGCGACCCGCAGCGCGGCGTCGTGCCGGCGCTGATCGAACCGCTGCGCCGTCTCGCGGCCGACGCGCCGATCGTGCCGATCCACATCAACTGCCACGTCGAACCGCACATCTCGGGCCATCGCATGGCGCCGTTCGGCGAAGCGCTGACCCGCGCGCTCGACCTCACGCCGCTGCGCGTCGGCGTGCTGGTCAGCGGCGGCTTGAGCGGCCAGCCGGGCGACACGATGGCCGGTTGGGTCGACGACGTGCTCGATGAGTGGGTGCTCGGCCGCTTGAACACCGGGCGTTCCGCGCAGTTGGGCCGCATCTTCGACGTACGCTCGCAGATGCTGCGCGGCTCGTCGCGCGAGATCCGCTTGTGGGCGGCCGCCGGCGCGGCGTGCGAGTGGGCCGGGCTGCGCCCGCACGCCGACGAATACATTCCGTTGCACCACGCCGCGGCCGGCATCGGGTTCATGCACTGGAGGAACGACTAATGCCCATCGTGTTCGGAATGGCGTCCTCGCACGCGCCGAGTCTGTTCGCGCAAACCTACGAGGGCTGGCAGCGGCTGTGGGGCCGCTTCCGCGGCACGACGCCGCAACCGCCGGAGATCGAGAACGAAGGGCCGGAGGCGATCGCGGATTTCGTCGCGCGGACGGCGGTCGCGTTCGCGACGCTCAAGCGCGAGCTCACGGCCGCCAAACCCGACGTCGTGATCGTGCTGGCCGGCGATCAGAACGAGTGGTTCGACGACGCCAACCTGCCCAACCTGATGATCTATGCCGGCGACGACGACATCGTCGGCTTTCACAACTTCGGCGCCGACGATCACGACCCGCCGCTGGCGCCGTGGGATCATCCCGATCGCTTCGGCGTGCGGCTGCGCGTCGATCGCGCGCTGGGCGACCGGCTGCTCGACGGTTTGGTGCGCGAGGGTTTCGACGTCGCGATCAGCCGGCGCGTGCCGGTGCACCAAGCGCCGCGCCGGAAAGTGCCGCACGCGCTCGTCCGTCCGCTGCCGCTCGTGCTGCCGAACCTCGACGTCCCGATCGTGCCGGTCATGATGAAGACGGTGGAACGTTCGCCGGCGATCCTGACCGGCGACCGCTGCTTGGAGCTCGGGCGCGCGCTCGAAGCGATCTGCCGCGACCTCCCGCAACGCATCGCGCTCTACGGCAGCGGCGGCATGTCGCACGATCCAAGCGGCCCGCTCGCGGGTTGGGTCGACGAACCGCTCGACCGCTGGTTCATCGAACAGCTCACCGCCGGCACGCCGGCGGAGCTCGGCGCGCTGTACTCGTTCCGCTCGCTGGCGACGGAATCGGGCGCCGGCGAACTGCGCACGTGGCTGCCCGTCGCCGCGGCCCTCGACGCCGCCCGGCCGGGCATCCGCGCCACGCTCGTCGACTATTTCGTCGCGCGCAAATCCACGGTCGGCAACGGCTGGGTCACCTGGCCCGAGCTCGTGCCCGCCGCGGTTCCCGCGTAATGGCGCGCATCTCAACCGTCGTCTGCACCTCGCACAGCCCGTTTCTGTTTTCACCGGTCGAACAGTGGGAACTGACCGCGACGCTGCGCGGCCAGAAGGACGCCTACGCCGCAAGCATCGTTCAAGAAACGCGTCCCGAGATGGACGCCAAACGCGAGCGCGTCAACGCGGCGGCGGCCGTTCTGCGCGATCACTTGCGCGCCGTGAATCCCGACGTGCTTGTGATTTACGGTGACGATCAGCAAGAGCAGTTCCACGTCGACAATTTTCCCGCGCTGTGCATCTACACGGGTACCGACTTCAGCGGCTTCAAGGTCAATCCGAAAGACGGCCCGCCGGTCGGGGGCGACTGGCCGTTACGCCCGCGCACGCCCGAGCACTGGGCCACCGTTCCCGGCTCGCCCAAGCTCGCCAAGTCGTTGCTTGCGGATCTCACGCAACGCGGCTTCGATATGGCGTTCAGCTCCAAGCTGGCCGATCCGGAACGCGGCATGGGTCACGCCTTCATGCGTCCGCACACCCTGCTCGAAACGAACTACGCGATCCCGACCGTGCCGATCTGGATCAACTGCTACCTGGGTCCGCAACCGACGGCAACGCGGTGTTACGACTTGGGCCGCACCGTGCGCGAACTCATCGAAACCTACGATGAGGATCTGTCGGTGGCGATCGTCGGGTCGGGCGGCCTCTGGCACACGCCGGGCGCCGCCAAATCCTACATCGACGAGGAGTTCGATGCGAAGATGCTGGCCGGCGTGAAGTCAGGCGCGGCGCGCGAAATGGCCACCTACTTCGACAGCCGCCGCCCGCAATGGGACCCGTCGAACGAACGCAGCGTGCGCGAAGCCAGCGGCGGCACCGGCGTGATCACCGGCCTCGGCAGCGGCACCGGCGAAACGCGCAACTGGATCGCCGCCATCGCCGCAGTCGAAGGCCGCCCCGGCACGCTCGTCGACTACATCCCGATCAACGCCTCCCCCATCGGCACCGCCTTCGCCTACTGGAAGCTGTAGCGCAAAAAAGAAAAAGAAGAAGAGAAAGGGCAAAAGAGCGGGAGCACGCCTCGCGCCGGAGCTTGTGCCGAGCGCAGCGAGGTGCGCTCGCCTGCCCCTTCTGTCATCCCGAGCGTTGTCGAGGGACGCGCCACCATCGTCGTACGCAGGACGCGGGCAACCGGCAAGCGTTCAGCGCTTACCGCAGGGCACGATCATGCGCCGGCTACGACGGCGGCTTCAGCGCAAACGGTGAGATCAGCTCCTGGGCCGGGAACGCGTGGTCGATGAGTTTGTAGCGCGCCGCTGCGTCGATCGCGGGTTGGATCTCGCGCGGATCGAGGTACACCGCAAACACATTCCGGTGCATCTGAAGCGCAACGGCCGGATCGATCCCGTTGAACGCCGCAACGAGCGGTGCCGTCTCCGCGTGATGGGTGTTGGCGAAGTCGTCCGCCGTGCGCATCACCCCGGCAAACCGCGTGACCGCATCCCGGTTCTTCGTCGCAAAATCCGCGAGCATGAAAACCGCGGTGATCATCCAGCGCTTGGCAATGTTCTGCGTCGGATCGCCCATGGAGCGAAACGCACCGCCGGCCATCGCGCGGTCGAGCACCGGTTCCTGAAGCATCGCGGCGTCGACGCGCTTCTGCTCCAGCGCCGCCGGAATCGCCGTCTGCGGAAGCTCGACGAATTTGATGCTGCCCGAATCCCCACCGTCCGCGTCGACGAACGCGCGCGACGAGAGCCAGTTGGCATCGGCGATACCGGGAACCGCGAGCACCTTGCCGTTCAGATCGCTGCCGCGCCGGAGCGGCGAGTCCTTGAGCACGACCATCTCCTGCGTCCCGTCGCCGGCCACGATGACGTGCGACGGCGCGATCAGCACGAACGGCAGCCCGCGCGAGTGGCCGCTGATCAGCGCGATCAAGCTCGATACGCCGAACTCGGAGTTCCCGCCGGCGATGGCGGCTGCCACCGCCGAACCCGAGTTGCTGCGCAGGAGCTGCACGTCCAACCCGGCTTTGCGGAACATGCCGCTCTGCTCGGCGTAGAGGATCGGCGCGAGGTCGTCGTTGGGAACGACGGTCCCGCGCAGCGTCGTGAGCGCGGGTGGCTGCTGGGCGAACGCCGGTGACCGACCTGCGACGACTGCCGCCACCGTCGTCGCGATGAAGCGTTCCCGGCTAACCATCTATTCCGTCTACTCCCTCTCGGCCACGGATTCCGTCAGGAAAGCTCGGTCACGAGGTCGCGGATCAGCCGCGGTTTCTTGAGCGGTTCGATGCGTGTGGTCCCGCCGGCCACGGCGAGCTGCGCGCACAAAAAACCCGGCTTGCCGTCGATCGTGGCCGAACACTCCTTGCACGCGTTCGCCTTACACGAGAAACGTACGGCGATCGAGGGATCGCGCTGACGGCGGATCCAGATGATCGCGTCGAGCAACGTCAGCCCGTCTTCATACGGCACGTCGTACGTTTCAACGTGCGCTTCGCCGCCCGGCTCCCCGCGCGTGATGGCCAAGGTCGTGACGCGCTCGTTCACGCGAGCGACCAGCCGGCACCGTCGCGCGTGAGCCGGAGCGGCGTCGCGACCTCATCCTGCTCCGGAAAGTCGAGCCGAATGTGGGCGCCGCGCGATTCGCGCCGCGCGATCGCCGCGATGACGATCGCCTCCGCCACCGCCAGCATGATGCGCAGTTCCGCCTTTTCCTGAAGGTTCAGCGCGAACGCCGCCTGCGGCGCGAGCGCAACATCGGCACTCTCCGCATCGATGGCCCGGATGTCGCGCAGCGTCCGAGCGAGCGTCTCGGCGGTGCGCAACGGACCCGCGCCGGCCCACATCGTTTGCTGCAAGCGCGCCTTGAACGCGTCGATCGACGCTTCGTCGCGCTTCACGGCGCGCGGATGCCAGAACGCCTCCAGCGCGGCCCACTCCTGCGCGAGCGCATCCGCGATCGGCGCGCGCGGCAAACCGCGCCGCGCGCCGGCGGTCTCGCCGGCAATGCGTCCGCTGACGAGCGCTTCGGTGATCGCGTTGCCGGAAAGACGATTGGCGCCGTGCATGCCGCCGATCGCTTCACCGCAGGCCAGGAGCCCCTCGACGCCGGTCCGCATGGCGGTGTCCACGACGATGCCGCCGAGCATGAAGTGCGCCATCGGCGAAACCTCGACCATATCGCGCGTCAGGTCGATCCCCTGCCGCGCCAGAATGTCGATCACCGGGCCGAACCCCGCCTTGAGCGCGCCGGGCTCGATCATGCGAAAATCGAGATACACCCCGCCATGCGGCGAGCCGCGGCCCGCCTCGACCTCGTGAAAGATCTTGTAGGTTGCCGTGTCGCGCGGTGTGGTGTAGGCTCCGGACGCATCGCCGCTCTCGTCCAGAAATTCATCGCCTCGGCCGTTGAGCAGACGGCCGCCGAGCTTGTAGCGGAACGGATCCCACATGATCGGGTCGAGCTGTACCAGCGGTGGATAGAGATGGGCGATCGGAAAGAACTGCACCATCTCCATGTCGCGCAGCGTCGCTCCGGCGTCGGCCGCGAGGAGAAAGCCGTCGCCGGTCATGTTCGCCGACGCGCTGTTGCGCTCGAACAGAACCGTGAGACCGCCGGTCGCGACGATCGTGCTGGTTGCCGAAATCCCGACCGGCTCGAGCTGCTCGATCGAAAAGCCCAGCGCACCGCTGACGCCGCCGTCCGTCTTCGCGAGTTTGGTCAGCATGACGTTCGCGAGGCGAACCACGTTCCCGTCGCGCCGCACGACGCCGCGCAGCGCCTGCGAGACCGCATCCCCGGTGCGCAGGACGTCGACGTACACGCATCGTTTGCGCGAGTGACCCGGTGCGAAGACTTGGCTATACGCGCCGTCCGCGGTGCGGGCCCAGTTGACGCCGTAGCCTTCCACCTCGCGAATGACCTCGGGTGCGCGCGTGCAGATCGCATCGATGATCGCCCGATCGCCGAGCTCGCGCGTTCCGGCCCAGGTGTCCTCGGCGTGGAGCTCGGTCGAATCCGGTTCAGCCGCGCCCAAGGCAACCGCGGTCGTCATCTGGGCCATGATCGTCGCACCGCCGCGGCCGATCAGGCTCTTGTCGACG
Organism: Candidatus Lustribacter sp.; assembly: GCA_049512335.1. GTDB lineage: Bacteria > Vulcanimicrobiota > Vulcanimicrobiia > Vulcanimicrobiales > Vulcanimicrobiaceae > Lustribacter. Next base: position 3,909 of record JBEKXE010000058.1, on the reverse strand, counting down.
AGGACGACGGATGCGCCCGCGGTGCTCGCCGCCCGCGCGGCCATCAAACCGGCCGCGCCGGTGCCGATGACCAGCACATCCGTCTCCAGGATCACGGCTGCAGCAAATGTTCGGCCAAGAACGCGTTGGAACGGTCGCGTGCCAGTCGTATCGCATAGGGGTTGTGGCCGCGCGCCGGCGGATCGTCGTTGAATCCGTGGTCGGCGTCGTACACGGTGTAGGCAAAATGTCTGCCGGCCGCCTTCATGGCGAGCGCGAAGTCGTAGACGCCGCCCGTGATCCTGCGATCCGTCACGCCGTAGTGCCCCTCCAGCGGGCCGCGAATGCGCGGGACGTCGCCCAGGTCCGGACTCGCGCCGTAGTAGATCACGCCGGCGGCGAGGTCGACGCCGAGTGCGGCGAGCCGGCCGACCAATTGACCGCCCAGACAATAGCCGATCGCACCGATGCGGTTGACGTCATCGCGCGCGTCGAGATACTCGAAAGCGCCGCGCACGCCGTCGAGGTAGTGCCCTTTGGGGCGATTGGTCATCCATTCACGCGCGGCGCGCACCGCGGTTCGGCGCGGCTCGGGGATGCGCGCGAGCCGCTCTTCCCAATCCGGTTCATGCGGCGAGCCGAGTGCCGCGATGATGTCGGCCACGTCGATCTTTTGGTAACCGGGATCGTTCGTATAGAGATCCGGTGCCAGTGCCAAGTAACCGTCGGCGGCGAAATCGCGCGCGATCCGCAGCATCTGCGCCATCACTCCCGCTACCGGATGCAACACGAGCAACGCCGGCCAAGGCGGCGGCGTTGACGGTCGAACGAGAAAGCCGCGCAGCGCGCCGCCGGCCGCGTCGAAGCGCGCCCACTCTTCAGTCATTCGTTGCGCTCCTCAGCGTAAGGCGTAGCTGCTGATGATTTCCGACGCCGGAAAGCTGCTTGCGATGGCGCCGTACTTGGCGGCTGCGTCGATGACCGGCTGCAGCAGTGGCGGCGAGAGTCGCTCGCCGTAGTAGGTGCGCGTCATCTTGGCGGCGACCTCGGGCGGCATCTTGTTGACGCCGACGAGAATCTGCGCGCTTTGCGGGCGGTTCGCATTGCCCCAGCGCGCGCTTTCGAGCATCACCGCGACGAACTTCTTGATGACGTCGGGATGAGCGGCCGCATACGCGGTCGTGGTCGTCCAACCGGAGAACATAAACTCGGGGGCAACGTTCCGCTCGGAGACCGAAATCGTCCGAAACTTGCCGCTGTTCATGGCGTCGGTAATGAAGGGTTCGGAAATCGACGCGGCATCGATGCGACCGTCGAGAATCGCCGGTGCCATGCTGGGAAACGGGACCTCGATGAATTTCACGCTCTTCGCATCGCCGCCGTTGTTGTCGATCCAGGCTTCGGTCGGCACTTGCAAGATGTTCTTGAGCGCGTTGGTGGCGACGGTCTTGCCGTTGAAATCGCGCGCGACACGAATCGGCGAATCCACTGCCACTAAGAGCGCGTAGGCCGGGAGCGCCTTGGTGTAGACACTCGCCGGCGCGAGATACGTCAGCGGAATTTTTTGCGAGTGCGCCTCCGCCATCGTGAGCATGTCGGCGATCGAAATGTCGACCGCACCGCCCACGAGGGCGGACGCTGCCGCACCGCCGCTCGGAAACGTGGTGATGTCCACGTCGAGGCCGGACCGTTTGAACATGCCGAGTTCGCGCGCATAAAAGACTTCGGCCGTATTGTCGAGCAGCAGGGCGCCGATGCGCAGGGTATCGTCGGCGAACGCGCCTGGCGGCGCTGCCCAGGCCGCCGTTGCAGCGCCGGCTGCCAAGAGGAAGTGCGCGCGGTTCGTCATCATGCTACATCTCCAGCACGGAGGGGTGGAACAGCTCGTCGAGCCCGATCACGCGATCGGTCAAGCCTTGGTCGTAGGAATAGCGCGTGATCGTCTCGAGCACGTGCCGGTTGGCCGCGATGCCGTAGGCGAACGGATCGACGTCCAGCCCTGCCCGCTCGCGTTCGGCGAACAGCCCGGTCGCGAAGTACGGCTCGAGCTGCGCCTCGCGCTCCGCGCCCAGCCGTTTCTTGGCCTCGAAGAACGCGCGGTACAAGCTGCGCGCGACCCACGGGTACTCATCGAGAATCGAGCGCCGGATGACGACGGTGTGGTTGATCGGGTAGAAGCCGGTCGCGGTGTAGTGGCGGCGCGCTTCGGCGGCGGGATCCGGGTACAGGCGCCGGATGTCCGGGTGCCGGCGCAAGTCGATGCGGCTGCGGTCGACCAGGTTGTCGCTCTGCTGGTAGAGCAGCGCGCCGTCGATCGCTCCGCTCAGCACCATCTCGCCCATGTCGGTGTCGCGCGGGATGTACTGCAGCCGGATGCCGGGCGGCGGCACGAAGTTCGTCGCCCCGCCGTGGCTCATCTCCGGCGGCCGCTCCATCCACCACTCGATGTCGCCGGCTTCGACGCCCCAGTGGTCCTTGAGGATCCCGCGCGCCCACAGCGCCGCGGTCTGTTGGTACTCCGGGACGCCCATGCGCTTACCGCGCAGATCGGAGGGCGTGGTGATCCCGCGATCCTTGCGCACGAGGCCGCCCCGCGTATAGTGGTACATCCGCGTGAAGACCGGGATCGCGACCCACGGGCAGTGGCCGTGCGCCACCAAGATGAGCAGCGACGACATCGACATCTCGGAGACGTCGAACTCGGCGAACTTCAGCTGCCGCCAGAACGTCTCCGACCCCCCGAGGGTGGTTCCCAAGAGCCGTATCCCTTGGGGTTCAATGCTGCCGTCGATCAAGGGCCGGGCCCGGGCATGGTTGCCGAGGGCCGCGCTGAGCTCGAGCCGTCCGTTCGTCGAAGTCACCCGGCAGAGCATACTCCACGCCGCCGGAATATCCCAGATTTTCCGCGAAGCCGTCCCCAAGGACGGAGGTTTCCACCATGTTGACTCGCGAGGAAAACGAACTGCTGTGCCGCGTCGGGGCCGAGACCCCGATGGGCAAGATGATGCGGCGCTACTGGATCCCGGCGCTGCTGAGCAGCGACTTGGAGGCCGGCGGCGATCCCAAGCGCGTCCGCCTGCTGGGTGAGGACCTCGTCGCCTTCCGCGACGACAAGGGCCGCGTCGGCCTGCTCGACGAGTTGTGCCCGCACCGCCGCGCGTCGCTGGCCCTCGGGCGTAACGAGAACGGCACCCTCGAATGCCTCTACCACGGCTGGAAGATCGATTGCACCGGCCGCATCTCCGATATGCCCGTCGAGCCCGAGGACTCGACGTTCAAAGACCGCATTCGCGCCACGGCCTACTCCACGTACGAAGCCGGCGGCGTCGTCTGGGCCTACATGGGCCCGATCGGGCTCGAGCCGCCGAAGCTGGACTTCCTCTTCACAAAAGCCCCGCCGGAAAACGTGATGATCGTGCGCCTGCACGAGGACCAGAACTGGGCGCAGGGACTCGAAGGCGTGATCGATTCGTCACACACGAATCTGCTGCATCAGAACGGCGTGAAGCCCAGCGGCGACGTCACGACGACCGAGATGATCCGCAAAGACGGGATCGTCGCCCGGCGGCCGTCCAACGACACGCGCCCGCGCATGGACGTGCAAGACACGCCGTACGGCTTCCGCTACGCCGCCACGCGCCGCCCGATCGTCAACCCCGACACGCAAAAATACGTGCGCGTGTCGTTATTCATCGCGCCGATCTACGCGATGTTCCCGCCGCCGAAGGGCTGGGTGTGGATGCAAGCCTTCGCGCCGATCGACGATTACAACACGATGTTCTACTTCTTCCAAGTCTCAGAAGTGCCGCTTACGGAAGAGCGCCGCGCGGGTCTGCTCGCATCGGCCGCCCTGCGTCCCGGCATCGACGTCGACGAGAACCATCATCTGCGCGCGAACCGCAGTAACAACTGGCTGCAAGACCGCGCTGC
>JBEKXE010000057.1:0-25790 GCA_049512335.1 Candidatus Lustribacter sp. | reverse complement strand
TCAGTCCTTCGGCGTTGAGACGCCGCACCGCGTCCAGCGCCCGCTCCGGCGAATCGCCGGCGACGAACCGCGCGGCCAGCGGGAACAGCGCTGCCTGCAGAGCGCGCGTCGCTATCGATCCAGGTCGGTCAACGCGACGATGTCGGCGCCGTCGCGCTGCGCGCGATCGGCAAAACGCGCGATCGCATCGAAGCTCTGCGTCCGCGCGTGCACCGCGACGACCGCCGTGCCCGTGCGCTGAGCGATCGCCAGCGCGTCGCGCAGCATGAAGTCGATGTAGGCGCCGTCGTCGCGTGCGTCGGCGATCACGTCGCGCGGATAGACGCGCCGGTGCAGGGCTCGCGCTGCCGCACTCACGTCGTCGTCTTCCGCCAGCGCCGCGTCGACCACGAGCGCGTTGCGGTCGATGTGATCCAGCAGGCGGGTCGCCCGCTGCCGGTCGAGCGAGGCGATCACGCCCCGCGCTCCGGCGTCGAGCAGCGCCGTCACTTGCGCGGGCGACGCCTGCGAGCCGTCGACGACCGCGGTCTTGCCGGCCGCGTCGATCTTCTGCACGATCGAGGCGGCGTCGTCGTCGGTGGGGGCGACCGCCAGGGTCAGCGGCAGGGGAGAGTTCACGAAGGCGTCCAGGCCCGGGCCGGCCCCGCCGGCGTCGACGACGACCACCGCGATCTTGGCTCGGTCGGTGCGCGAGTCGTAGCCGGCGGCGGACCGCGTGCGGTCGGTCACCGCCAGTTCCGGATCCCCGTACGGATCGAACGTCCCGGCAGCGTCGAGTGAGTGGGCTCCGAAGAGCGAGCGCCGCAAGAGCCGCTGGCGGATCGGCGCCGGCAGCCCGTCGTCCTCGTGCTGCGCCTCGGCGACCGGTAGCGCGCCCGCCGAACCAATCGAGCGCCCGCCGACAAAACCCGCCGCAATGGATGCCGTCGAACCGATCAAAACGATCGACCAGAAGGCCGTCGAAACTCCCCTCACTCGGTTGTTCTTCGACGCTCGCCGGAAATTGCCCATACCAGCGCGACGAGCAAAAAATTCGTGACCAGCGAACTGCCGCCGTACGAGACGAACGGCAACGTGATTCCGGTCAGCGGGAACAGCCGTAACACGCCGCCGACGATGATCACGACCTGAAATCCCAGCGTCGCCGCGAGCCCGGTCGCGAGCAGCTTCGCATATAGGTCGGGCTGCCGCTGCGCGACGACCAGCATGCGCAGGATGAGCGCCAGAAACGCCGCGCACAACACGATCGCGCCGACCGCACCCCACTCTTCCGTGTAGGCCGCGTAGACGTAGTCGGTCGCGACGTCGGGAATGAAGTCCGGCCGCCCGGCGTGGTAGCCGGTGCCGAACAATCCACCGGCCGCCAGCGAGAACAGCGACTGCATCGCTTGGTAGCCGGCGCCGTAGGGATCGCGAAACGGATCGTGCCAAACGGCGATGCGCGCTTGCACGTAGTGGAAGTGAGTCGCGGCGAACCACATCGCCGCGGCGAAGATCGCCGTGCAGCCGACGATCAGGTCGACGCGACGCGTCGCGACGTAGAGCATGGCAGCGAACGTCGAGAGCAAGAGCATCGCCATCCCGACATCGCGTTCGAGCACCAGGATCGCCATCGAGACGCCCCAGCCAATGAACAACGGCCCGAGATACTTCGCGTTGGCCCGCAGCGACCAAGGTTTCGTGCGTTCGATGACGTCGGCGGTTCCGGCCAAGTACGACGCCATGAACAGCACGACCAGCAGCTTGATGACCTCGACCGGCTCGAACTGCGCGCCGCCGATGCGAATCCACAGCTTCGCGCCGTTGACTTCCTGGCCGAACAGCGCCAGCGCCACGAACAGCACGATCGCGACCACGATCCAGACGTACGTGTAGGCGGAGAGCACGCGAAAACGCGTGAACGCCGGACCGGCGGCGAGCACGAGTACGAGCGAGAACGCCAGCCACAGCAACTGCTTGGCCGCGAGATCGGGCGAAAGCCGTGCGACCACCAGCACGCCGAGCGCCGCGATGACGACCGCCAGCGCCGGCAGCGTGTCGTCGCGCGCGGTCGACGGCGGCTGCAGTGCCACCCACACCAAGGCCAGCACCGCGAGCAGACCCAACAGCCACGGCGCGCCGAGCGAGTGCGGCGCCGCCAGCGTGAACATCGCGGCCGCGAACAGCAGCGCGAGCGCCATCGGCGTCAGTTCGCGCAAACGGTCGGCGACGCTCACGGCGCGCTGCGCTCGACCGGCGGGATGGGCAGCGCCGCGGCGTGCTTGACGACGTCGAGCGCGATGTTCGAGCGCACGCCTTTGACGCCGGGCAGTTTGTTCAACACGCCGAGCACGAACTGCGAGAACGTCTCGAGATTGGCGGTCGCGACCTCGAGCAAGAAATCCGAATCGCCGGTGACGATGTGCGCCGCGACGACCTCGGGCAGCGCTTGCAGTTGCGCGCGCAGCAGATCGGTCTCGGCCTTGCGGTTGCGCTCGATATCGACGCTGCCTTCTGCCCCAAGGTGCCTGTTCTTTAGCCGATTATTGCGGGCCGGCCGCCGCGTTCGCGCTTCGTGCGCGGTATCTTGGTAGTATGACGATGACCGCCCGGCTCCCCGTCGGCCAGCGCTCCAACGATGCCGGCACGCTGCGCTTCGACCACCTCGAGCTGTGGGGCGGGAACGCCAAACAGGCCGCGGAGTGTTACATCACCGCGTTCGGCTTCCGGTCGCTGGCCTACGCCGGGCCCGAGACCGGGCTGACCGACCGCGCGTCCTACGTGGTCGCCCAGGGCGACATCCGGCTGGTCCTCACGTCCGCGCTGCGGCCGGGCGGCCCGATCAACGAGCCCGCACGCGGCCGCAAGCACTCGGGCTACATGCTGCAGATCTTCACCAAGCCGCTGCAAGACCGCCCGACGCTGTTCTTCAAGATCATCCAGCGCCACGGCGCGCGTGTTCGGCAAAGGCAACTTCAAAGCGCTCTTCGTCTCGATCGAAAAGGAACAAGAGAGACGTGGCAATCTGTGACAAGTCTTCCCTTTCATCCCGAGCGAAGTCGAGGGACCGCCGCGGCAACCTGTAGCTACCTTCTAGTCAGGGCTGAAGAAAGACGTGGAAGACCGACGCGGCGATCAATGACGCGATCACCAGCATGGTGAGCGCGAGCACGGCCGTGCGCATGTGGAAGCTTTGGCCGGGGTCGACCGGCGGGGCGGCATCGGTCAGGGCCCGGCCCACGATCACGGTGCCGCCGAACGCGGCGCTGCGCATGTTCCCGGTCTCGAGCAGGCGCTGCGTCACCGATTCCGACGAATCGGTCGTCCGCAGCGCGTAGGCGATCTCGTCGTCGGTGATCGCCTTGTGGAAGCCGCCGGTCGCGAGCACCAGCGCGTCGCCGTGCATCAAACGCACGTTGGTGACGGTCGCGTCGAGCGTCGCCTGCGTGCCGAGGGTGCGGGTGAGCAGGTGCCCGGCCAGCGCTTCAGTCGGCACGCTGGTCCAGGCCGAAACCCAGTCCTCGCCGCTCAGCTCGTCGTCGGTCGTCAGTGCCATCAGCGCCCCGTCGCGGCACAGGTAGGCGCGCGTTCCGCCGACGTGCGCGATGTGGGCGCGGTCGCCGACGATCAAAGCCGCCGAGATGGACGAACCCGAGGCCACGAAGTCGTCGTGGCTGCCCGAGTGCGCGAACACCCGCGCGTTGGCGCTGGCGAGGGCGGAGAGCAGCGCGGCGCGGGCATCCCGGCCGTCCGGGCGCACGCGGTGGCGCAGGGCGTCGCGCACGGCGAGCGCGGTGACCAGCGGCGCGGCCTGACCGCGCACCTGGCCGAACCCTTCGGCCACGGCCAGCAAGACGACACCGGGAGCGATGACCTCGGCAACGTGCGCGTCGACGTTGCCGCGCGTCCGGACTCCGGGCTTCGAGCCGACCGCTATTTCCATGAACCGACCCCTCGGAAAATGATAGATGCGGTACCGATCGTGATCTCGTCGTCACGAGCAAGCTGGCGGCTGCTCACCACCGGTTCACCGTTGACGTACGTGCCGTTCCGGCTGCCGAGATCTTCCACGTACACACCATCATCCCGCATTTCAATGCGGGCGTGCAAGCGGCTGACCCGAGGATCGTCGATTCGGACGTCGGCGCTGGCCGCGCGGCCGACGAGAATGCGCCGGCCCAAGCGTCGCGTGGCGATCGTCGCCCCGTCGTCGATCACCAGCTCGATCCCGGCCGGAATCGTGGCCTCGAGTGCCGGCCGGGGCGCGGCCCCGCGCCGGTCGTGGACCAGGAGCACGAAGAGCGCGACACCCGCGCTGACCGCCAGCGTCGCATAGCGCGGATCAGCCACGGATCTCGAGCACGGTCTCGCCGACGACGACCGAGGCACCGGCGTGCAGACGCGCGCGCCGCACTTGCACGCCGTCGACGAACGTCCCGTTCGACGACTGCAGATCCTCGATCGCGAAGCCGTCACCGTCGGCCACGATGCGCGCGTGATGACGCGAGGCGCGGCCGTCCGCAATCGTAACGTCGTTGTCGTCGGCGCGCCCGATGCGCATCCCGTCGAAGAGCGCGATCGTCTCCCCGGGACGCACCAGCGACAGCACCGCCGGCCGATCGTCGACCAGCGCTTCGATGCGCACCGAACCGGCCACGATCTCCGGGTCTTCGTGCAGGATCGCGTGCGCCGATTCGCGCTCGGGCGCGCTCTCGCGCAACATCGCGCTCCAGCGCGCTTCGAGAAACGCGCGGTCAGCGGCAAAGCGTGCATAATCCACGGGGTGCACGCGCACGAGGTACGTGTCGGTCGGCGTGGCGGCCTGCGCGGCGATCAGCTTGCGACCGACCTGGGCGGGCTCCAGCGCAGCCGGAAAGATGCGGGCGAAAGTGCCCTCGACGACGCGCGCGCACAGCGCTTCGAAGCGCGCGATCGCATTCACCGCCGGCGCACGACCGCAATCGTGAAGCCGTCGCGGCCGTCGATGCCGGGCGGTACGAGCACGTCGCCGGCCGGCGTGGCGAACGGCGCGTAGCGTGCCGGCAGCGGCGCGCGTTCGAGCTCCGGGTGCGCGGCGAGAAACGGGTCGATCACGCCTTCGCCTTCGCGCGGATCGGTCGAACAGACCGCATAGACGAGCCGTCCGCCCGGCGCCAACGCGCGCGCCGCCGCGTCGACCAGCGCGCGCTGTTGCGGCGCGAGACGGGCCCCGTCGTCGGGCGACTTGCGCCAGCGCGCCTCGGGCTGGCGCCCGATGATGCCGATGCCCGAGCACGGCGCGTCCACCAGGATCGCGTCGAACGTCTCGTTGCCGTCGAGCGCGCCGGCATCGCCGGTGCGCAGCTCGACCGACGCGATCTCCGCCGCCGCGAGGCGCGTTCGCGCGCGGGCGACCTTGCGCGCGTCGCTGTCGATCGCGACGATCGTGCCGTGGTCGCCGATCGCGCTCGCCAACTGCAGCGTTTTGTTGCCGCGTCCGCTGCAGCTTTCGAGGATGCGCTCGCCGGGCTTGGGATCGAGCAGGTCGACCGGAAAACACGCCGCTTCGGAATGCAGTTCGGCGCGGTCGCCGAGCGCCGCGCGCAACGCCGGCGTCGGAACGTTGCCGCCGACGACGATCGCGTCGGCTGCGAACGGCGATGGCGCTGCCGCGATACCGTGCTCGGCCAGGCGCGCGATCGTCTCTTCACGGGTGCCGCGGCGGCGGTCGATCGACAGCCCGATCGCGGCCGGTCCGTTCACGCCCGCGAGGATCGCCGGTAAGCGCTCGGTGCCGAAACGCTCGCGCCACATGCGAACGAGCCAGGTCGGCAGCGAGAAACGCGTGCCGAGCACGTCGTCGGGCGACGGAAAGTCCGCGTCGTTCACCGGCCGTTCGGGATCCGCCGCCACGCGGCGCAAGACCGCGTTGACCAGGCCGGCCGTACCCGGATGGCCGAACCGGCGGGCCAGCTGCACGCTCTCGGAGACCGCCGCGTATTCGTGCACGCGCATCGCGCGCAACTGGTAGGTGCCCAAACGCAAGATTTCGGCAATCATCTGCGGCAGCTTGGCGGCGCGCGCGCCGAGGTAGGGTTCGAGCTGCCAGTCGAGCCAGCGCCGGCGTTCGATCGTGCCGTACGCGAGCTCGGTGACGAACGCGCGGTCGCGCGGATCGAGCGACGAGTTGCGCAGGTGGCGGTCGAGTGATTCGGCCGCGCCGCGCGCTTGCGGGCCGAAGACGTCACGAATGACCGCGAACGCGACGTTGCGAGCGCTCGGCGCCGGACGAACGGCGGTCGTCATCGGACCGCGGGCTCCGGAACGTAGATCTCGTCGATGCGCCGGCCGTTGGCGAACGCCGCAATCGGCATCGCGCTCTTACCGGCCGGCACGATGTCGTCGACGACGACCCACGCATCGCTCGCGCGCACGAACAGAAACCCGCGCTGAGCGACGACCGAGCCGCTCGGCACGTCGCCGTCAGCGCCGAGCAGTGATTCATGGCTGACGTGCGCGCGCAAAATCTTCAATGAGGGCAGCGGCGCAGTGCCGCCGGCCGGACGCAGGCCGTCGAGCAGCTGCGCGCCGGGCGCCGGCGCCAGCGAACGAATGCGATCGACGGCCTCACGCGCCGTGAGCGACGGCAGCAGAACGCGGTCCGCTCGCTCGAACGGATGCGTGAGGGTGCGCGCGATTTCGTCCGTGTCGATGCCGAGCTCGCGCGCGCGTTGCGCCTGCGTGATGGTCAAGGTTTCGCCGCGCGCATCCGCGGCCAGCGTGTCGGCGAGCAGCTCGGCGCCGATTTCGGCCAGCCGGTCGTGCAGCTCGCCGTACGTCTCGTCGGCGCCGATCGCCAGCGGTTCGGTCTGCGCCAGCAGATCGCCGGTATCCATGCCGGCGTCCATCGCGATGATCGACACGGCGGTGGCGGTGCGCCCGTCGCGCAGCGCCGATTGGATCGGCGTCGCGCCGCGATACAGCGGTAAGAGCGAGGGGTGCAGGTTGAGCCACAGCGGGACGGCGTCAAGCAATGTCTGCGGGATGATGCGGCCGTAGGAGGCGACGACGCAGCGGTCGGGTGCGAGCGCCGCGATTTCCGCGGCGAACGCGCGCAGCTTGACCGGCGTGTGCACGGGAATGCCGAGCGTCTGCGCCGCGACCTTGACCGGCGTTGGCGTCAAGGCGTGCCCGCGGCCCGCCGGACGATCGGGCTGCGTGACCACGGCGAGCACGTCGGCGCCGTGCGCCAATTGCCGCAGGGCCGGGAGCGCGAACGCGCTGGTCCCGAAAAATACGGCCTTCAGCCGGCTAACGCCGCTTCGGCTTCCGCTGCCCGCTCTTCTTCCGTCACGGCGGGACGAACGTTCTGCGCCTTGTCGATGTAGAGCACGCCGTCGAGATGGTCCATCTCGTGCTGCAGACAGCGCGCGAACAATCCGGTGCCGTCCAACTCGATCTTCTTGCCGTGGCGGTCGAGACCGGTACAGACGACGTGCTCGAAACGCTTCATGTCACCGACCATGCCGGGGACGGACAGACAGCCTTCGATCGCCTCGATCTCGCCTTCGGTGAGGGTGAACTTCGGGTTGATCACCACCAGCGGACCGTGCGTGTCGTCGTCGTCTTGGAGATCGACCGTGAACACTCGCTTACTAACATTGACTTGCGGTGCGGCCAAGCCGATCCCCGGGGCGTGGTACATCGTCTCGAACATGTCGTCGACGAGCTGCTGGAACATCGGGTCGGCAATCTCAGCCGGATTCACCCGCTTGGCAACTTTGCGCAAGGTCGGGTGGCCCTCGGTGATGATCTCGCGGAGATAGGCCATGGTCACCTAGTATAACGCATCTGGAGCCCGCCGATTTGCGGCGGCCGGCAGCGGTCAGGTGAGATCGGCGGCAATGTGCAGCGGCAGGCGCAGGGCGAACACCGTCTCGCCGTCGCCGCTGCGCTCGAGCGCCAGCTCGCCGCCGGCGCGCGTTGCGGCGCGCGCGGCGATCGCGAGGCCCAGGCCCGACCCGTCGGCGTCCTGCTGGGCCGCACCGCGATAGAAGCGCTCGAAGATCCGCTCCCGCTCGGCCGGGTCGATGCCCGGGCCGCAATCGCTGACCCGCACGACGACCGCCTCGCGCTCGTGCTCGACCATCACGCGCACCAGCGAACCGGCGCCGTATTTCACGGCGTTGTCGACGAGGTTGCCGATCGCTTCGTGCAGATCGGCGGGATCCGCGCGCACGTACGTTCCCGACTCCACCTCGCACGACACGTCGCCGCCGCGCGCCGCGACGATCGCGGCGACCGCATCGTGGGCCAGAACTCCGACGTCGACCGGCACCGGTTGGGTCGTTTCCGGCTGCTCGAGCCGGGCCAGCGCGACCAGCCGGTCGACCAGCCGCCGCATGCGCAGCGTCTCGCTCGCGAGCGTGCTGAACGCTTGCGCGCGCAGCTGCGCGTCTTCGCTGCCGCCTTTGCGCAAGATGTCGATGTAGGCCGTGATCACCGATAGCGGCGTTCGCATCTCGTGACCGGCGTCGGCGAGGAAGCGCCGCATCCGTCCCTCGGCGCGCTCGCGCTCGTCGAACGCCGCGGTCACCTGCGCGGCCGCGCCGTTGTAGGCGTCGATCAGTTCTCCGACATCGGAGAAACGGCCCAGCGGAACGTTGTTGGGCGCAAAGTCACCCGCGGCGAAGCGGCGCAATTCGGCGCTGACCGCGACCAGCGGTGCGACGATTTGGGCCGCCATCCGGCGCGCGATCAGCCACGCCCCGACGAAGCCGAGCACGACGGCGAGCGCGGTGAGACCGAGGAAGTCGCGACCGCGCGCGTCGAGCGACTCACGATCCGGCACGATCGCGACCTGCGCGTCGCCGACGAGGACGAACTCGCCGCGCACCGTGGTAAACCACTCGAACGGACGAACGGGATTGCCGCCCGGCGGACCCGGACCGTTCGGGCCGGCGAAACCCGGTGGACCGCCCGCCGGGGGTGGGCCGAGCGGCGGAGCGCCGAGATCGGGCGGAGCGCCCGGCGGATGCGCGACGTACACGTCCACGTCGGCGCCCCCGACGTCGCGCCGGGTGCGCGCGGCCACCGCATCCACCGAAATCTGCGGAGCGCTGGCAACCATCGCCCGCGCCTCACTCGCTCCGCTGGAGATCGCGGCGCCGGCCTGACGCGCCATGACCGCGAACGCCACGACCGCCGCCGCGACCGCGACGAGCGCGATGAACGAGCCGACCAGAACGGTATACGATATCGTCAGCCTGCGCCGCAGCGCGATCAACGGGTTTCGCTGCGAATCGAATACCCGACGCCGCGGATCGTGTGCACCAGCCGCGGCTCGCCCGGCGCATCGATCTTCGCCCGCACGTACGAGATGTACGTCTCGACCGTGTTGCGCGTGACGTCGCGGTCGATGCCCCAGACCAGATCGAGCAGTTCTTCGCGCGTGAACACGCGCTGCGGGTGGCGCATCAGCGCCGCGACGAGATCGAACTCGCGCGTCGACAACGACATCCAGCGCGCACCGCGGCGCGCGCTGCGCGAATCGAGATCGAGCTCGAGGTCGCCATAGCGCAGGTTGTTGACGCGTTTGAGCATCGGGCGCCGCAGCGCGCTCTTGAGCCGCGCGGCCAGCTCGCCCAAATCGAACGGCTTGCTCACGTAGTCGTCGGCGCCGGCCTGCAGGCCGTCGATGCGGTCGCGCACGTCGCCGCGCGCCGTCAGCATGATGATCGGGACTTGCGTCAGCCGGCGAATCATCGGGATCACGGCGAGGCCGTCGATCTTGGGCATCATCACGTCGAGGATGATGCATTCCGGTTCCCAATCGCGGACCAGCGTCAGGCCCGCCGCACCGTCGGCCGCCGTGCGCACCTCGAAGCCTTCCTGCGCGAGGCCGATCTCGAGGACCTCACGCAGATGCGCCTCGTCGTCGACGACCGCAACGCGAGGCCGATAGTCTACCGCCACGACGTCCATCTTCGCCGTACCCCCTTAGAACGGGCTCCGAGAAACTCTCAAGATCTTCCCAAAATCAGATCGATGCCGTCGAGGTAGGACTGCGGGCCGCGGCCGGAGATTTTGGCGATGCAGACGTCGGCGATCGTGGAGATGCGGCGGAACGGCTCGCGCGCCTCGACGTCGCTGAGGTGCACTTCCACCGTCGGGACGTTGATGCCGGCGATGCAGTCGCGCAACGCGTACGACGTGTGCCCGTACGCACCGGGGTTGATCACGATGCCGGCGGCCCAGCGGCGGGCGCGCTGCAGCGCGTCGAGCAGCCGGCCTTCGTGGTTGGACTGGTAGGTGCGGATCGCGCAGCCGCGCGACTCGCCGTGCGCGCGGATTTGGGCGTTGAGCTGATCGAGCGTGAGCGTTCCGTAGACCGCCGGTTCGCGTTCGCCGAGCAGGTTGAGGTTCGGCCCGTGAACGACGAAAATCGTCATGCGATCGCGGTCAGCGCCGCGCGCACCGACGCTTCGGTGACGTCGTCGACGATGTAGGGCTGCGCGACGTCGCGGATCAGGATGAAGCGCACCTTGCCGGCTTTGCGCTTCTTGTCCGACGCCGTCGCCGCGATGATCGCCTCGGGGTCCGCGAGCGGCTGCGGCACCGGAATCGCGCGCACCAGCGCGTCGATGCGGCGAACCGTTGACGGCGGCAGACCGCGTTCGCGAGAGAGCGCCAAGGCCGCGCGCATCCCGAGCACGATCGCCTCGCCGTGCCGCAACGCGCCGTAGCCGCAGGTCTGCTCGAGCGCGTGGCCGACGGTATGACCGAAATTCAGAATCGCGCGGCCGCCGGCGCCGCTGTCGTCGCGTTCGCGTTCGTCGCCGGCCACGACGCGCGCTTTGGCCGCGACGCAATGGGCGACGATCGTGGCCAGCACCTCCGGATCGGCGGCCAGCGCGCGGTCCATCTCGCGTTCGAAGAACGCGAACAGCTCCGCGTCCGCAACGAGCGCCGTCTTCAGGGACTCGCCTAGCCCGGCGGCGATGTCGCGCGGATCGAGCGTGGCGAATGCGGCCGGATCGATCGCTACCAGCGACGGATGGTGGAACGCGCCGACGAGGTTCTTGCCGGCGTCAAGGTTGATCGCGGTCTTGCCGCCGACGGCGGCGTCGACGGCCGCCAGCAGCGTCGTCGGCACCGCGCACCAGCGCAGCCCGCGCAGAAACGTCGCGGCGACGAAGCCGCCGAGATCGGTGACCGTACCGCCGCCGATCGCGATCAGGACCGCGTCGCGATCGACGTGCGCCTCGGCCAGCCAATCGAAGAGCTCGCCGGCAACGGCCAGCGTCTTCACTTCTTCGCCGCCGACCAAGCCGCGCGCAGCGGTGACGCGCGTGCCGAATGCCGCGATCACCTGGCGTGCCAACGCTTCGACCGCCGTGTCGTAGAGCACCACCACCGACCGGGCATCGATGGCGGTCAGCTCGTCGGTCGCACCGCGGCCGATCACGACGTCGTAGGAGCGCTCGTCACCTAGCTCGACGCGAATGCGCTCGCGCTCGCCGGCGATCACGCGCGCTCTCCGACGAGCTCGTTCGCTCGCAGCGCTTCCAGCACCGACGCCGCCACGCCCTTGGGCGCGAGCGACGCATCGACGATCACGTGCGCTTGGCGATAGCGCGGCTCGCGTTCGGCCGCTAGGGCGTGGAGCTTCGCCAGCGGATCGCCGGCGAGCAGCGGGCGATCGCCGTTGCCGGAGAGGCGTGCCGCGAGCGTCGGCACCGTCGCCTTCAGCCACACCAGCGTGTGGCGGCGCGCGTCGGCGAACGTCGCGTCGTTTTCGAGCGCGCCGCCGCCGAGCGAGATCACGCTCGGCTTGGCGGCGTTGAGCGCGCGCACGACCGCCGCCCGCTCGCGCTCGCGGAACGCGGCCTCGCCGTCACGGGCGAAGATCGTCTGCACGCTGACGCCGGCCGCACGTTCGACGGCGCGATCGATGTCGATGAATTCACGCCCGAGCGCGCGCGCGACCAGCGCGCCGACGGTCGTCTTCCCCGAGCCCGCGGTTCCGCAGAACAGGATGTGGCGCGCGGGATCAGCGGGCACGGATGCGCTCCCGCCACGCGCCGACGTAGTCGCGCAGCAGCGTCAGCGTGTCGGACGGAAACGTCTCGAGCACCGCATCCGCGAGCACCAGTGCCAGCAACGATTCGCCGATCACGGCCGCGGCCGGCACCGCGCACACGTCGCTGCGCTCGATGTAGGCGTTGGTCGCCTCGCCGGTTCGCAGGTCGACCGACGGCAGCGGCTTCATCAGCGTGGAGATCGGCTTCATCGCGACGCGCACGACGATCGGCTGACCCGTCGAGATGCCGCCCTCGATACCGCCGGCGCGGTTGCTGCCGTATTTCGTGAGGCTGCCGCCCTCGCCCGGAAAGTACGCGTCGTGCACGGCCGAGCCGGGCAGCGCCGAACCGCGGAACCCGAGCCCCAACTCGACGCCCTTGATCGCGTTGAGCGCGAGGAAGACGTCGCCGATGCGGCCGTCGAGGCGGCGATCCCATTGCGCGTGCGAGCCGAGGCCGATCGGCACGCCGCCGGCGACGACTTCGAACACGCCGCCCAGCGTGTCGCCGTCGGTCTTGGCCGCGTCGATGTTCTTCATGATGCGCTCGGCCGCGTTCGGATCGAGGACGCGCACCGGCGAGCGATCGACCCGTTCGTTCAGCGTCGCGATGTCGGCGTCGAGCGGCGTCTCGTCGACGACCTCGCCGATGCGCACGACGCGGCTGGCGATCGCGATGCCGAGCTCGCTGAGCAACTTACGCGCGATGGCACCGAGCGCAACGCGCATCGCCGTCTCGCGTGCACTGGCCCGTTCCAGGATGTCGCGCATGTCGGGGCGGCCGTACTTGATGCCGCCCACGCGATCGGTGTGCCCGGGACGCGGAATGTACACGGCGCGGGCGGCTTCGCCTTCGCGCGGCTCGGCGGTCATGATCTCGAGCCACTTCTGGTGGTCACGATTTTCGATGTAGAGCGAGATCGGGCTGCCGATCGTTTCGCCGCGGCGCACGCCGGCGAGGATCTTCACCTCGTCGGTTTCGATTTTCATGCGGTTGCCGCGGCCGTAGCCCATCATGCGCCGCCTGCCGTCGGCGTGGATGTCCTCAACGGTGACCGGCAACCCGGCCGGCATCCCTTCCATGATGCCGGTGAGCGCCGGTCCATGCGATTCACCGGCGGTGAGGTAGCGCAGCCGAGCCATGTGTTAGGGTGCCTCCACGAGGGCGGTGAGTGCGGCCTCGGCGTCGCGCGCGAACTGCACGCCCTCACCGTACCAAAGACGAAACGTCGCGACCGCTTGCGCGACGAGCATGTGCGTGCCGTTCACGGCGTTGTGCCCGGCGGCGCGCGCCGCTTGCACGAACGGCGTGTCGGTCGGCTTGTATTGCAGGTCCACGCACCAGCCGTTACGCGTGCAGGCCAGCACGGCACCGCTCACGGCGGCGCCGTTGCTCGTCGCATTGATCACCAGGGGCGCGGCAGCCGGGTTGCCCGCCAGCAGTTCGGTCGTGCCGGCGGCAGATTGCAGATCGGCGATCAGCTCGCGCGCGCGTCCGAGCGTGCGGTTTGCGATGACGATGCGTTTCGCTCCGAGCTGCGCCAGCGCGACGACTGCGGAACGCGCGGCGCCGCCGGCGCCCAGCAACGTCACGACTTGACCGGCCGGATCGATGCCGCGTGAACGCAACAGCTCCTTGACGCCGCCGACGTCGGTATTCGCCGCGTGCGCCCGGCCGTCACGAAACGTAATCACGTTGGCGGCGCCGACGGTGCGCGCGTCGGCGCTGGCATCGTCGGCAGCGGCGAGCGCGCGATGCTTGTGCGGCGCGGTCACGTTCCAACCGTCGAACCGTTCGCGCGCGTCCGCGAAGGCGCGATCAAACTGCTCCGGCGTCAGCTCGATGCGCTCGTACGTGAGCGGGATTTCGGCCGCCCGCGAGAGCGCGGCGAAGATTTCGGGCGAGCGCGAATGGGCGATCGGCTGACCGACGACGGCGAAATGTTTGAGGCGCGATTGCGGCTGCCCTTCGACTCCGCTCAGGGTGACATCGGGCATCGTCATCGGCGCAGGGCTTCCAGGTCGCTGAAGAACGACGGGTGCGAGATCGCGACGCAGGCCGAGTCGTCGATCGTGACCGGCGCGCTCGCGCCGAGCGCGGCGATGGCGAAGGCCATCGCCAAGCGGTGATCGCCGCCGCTGTTCACGGTTGCGCCGCGCAGCAGGGTCCCCCCGGTGACGTCGAAACCGTCGTCGACCTCGTTCACCGTGCCGCCGAGCGCGCGCAGTCCGTTCACCAGCACGGCGATGCGGTCGCTCTCCTTCACGCGCAGCTCGCGCGCGCCGCGCACCGTCGTCGTGCCGGACGCATACGAGGCGACGATGCCGAGCAGCGGCAACTCATCGAGGATCGCCGGGACCTCGGGTTCCTCGATCGCCAGCGCGTGCAACGGGCGCGCGCTGACCTCGATGTGGCCCATCGGTTCGGGCTCCTCGGAGGTGACGGTGATCTCGACCCCCGCGCCCATGCGCTGGAGCGCGTCGACGAAGCCGAGCCGGGTCGGGTTGAGGTTCACGTTCTCGACGCGAATGCGCGCGCCCGGAACGATCGCCGCCGCGGCCAACCAAAAAGCCGCTGCCGACGGATCGCCGGGGACGCGGAAGTCGGCGGCGTGCAAGCGCTGCGGGCCCTCGACGACGATATCGTCACCGTCGCGTTGCACCGCGACGCCGAAGTGCGGCAGCATCTTCGCGGTATGATCGCGCGCGCTGCCGGCGCCGGAGATGCGCACCTTGCCGTGCGCGCCGGTCGCCGCCAGCATCAGCGAGCTCGCCAGTTGCGCGCTCGCAACCTTCATCCGGATATGGCCGCCGTGCAACGGATGGCCGCCGCGCACGTGCACCGGGGCCGTTCCGCCCGGCGCCGTATCGACGACCGCGCCCAGCGCGCGCAGCGGTTCGGCGACACGCAGCATCGGCCGCCGGCTGAGCGACTCGTCGCCGACGAGCGTGGCAGCAATACCGCGGCCGGCCAACGCGCCGATCAGGAAGCGCATCGTCGTGCCGGAGTTGCCGCAGTCCAGCGCGGCGCTCGGATCGTGCCACGCGCAGCCGCGAATGCGCGCGTCGATCCCGGTGCGCTCGACGATCGCGCCGAGCTGCGCCACGCAGCGCATCGACGACGCGACGTCCTCGCCCGGCGCGATGTTCGAAACCCGCGATTCGCCCTCGGCCATCGCGGCGAAGATCACCGCCCGGTGCGAGATCGACTTGTCGCCGGGAATGTTCGGCGCGAGCCCGCCGAGCGCGCGCGCCGGAGCGACGGTCTCGCTGCGGGCTTGCGTGTTCATCATCGGCGAATCGCTATTCCTGAATGAGCGGGATCTGGGCCAGGTCGTTCACGATGTCTTCGTAGTCTTGGAACGTCAAGGCTTGTTCGGCGTCGCTCAGCGCGACGGCCGGGTTCGGATGCACCTCGATCAGAATGCCGTTTGCGCCGACGGCCTTGGCCGCGCGGCAGAGCGGCCGAATCCAGCGCCGGACCCCGACGCCGTGCGACGGGTCGACCATGATCGGCAGATGCGTCTTCTCGCGCAGCACCGCGACCGCGGAGAGGTCGAGCGTGTTGCGCGTCGCCGTTTCAAAGGTGCGGATGCCGCGCTCGCAGAGCACGACGTCCGGATTGCCTTCGGAGAGGATGTACTCGGCCGCGCTCAGCAGCTCGTCGATGCTGGCCGACATCCCGCGCTTGAGCAGCACCGGAATCTGCGTCTTGCCGACGGCCTTGAGCAGATCGAAGTTCTGCATGTTGCGCGCACCGATCTGGTACATGTCCACCGACTGCCCCATGCGCTCGACTTGGTCGATGCTCATCACTTCGCTGACGATCGGCATGCCGGTTTCGCGGCCGGCTTCGGCCAGCAGCGCCAGGCCTTCCCAGCCCATGCCCTGGAACGAATACGGCGACGTGCGCGGCTTGAACGCGCCGCCGCGCATCATGACCGCACCGTGATCGCGGATCTCGTGCGCGACGGCGAAGAGCTGTTCGCGCGATTCGACGCTGCACGGACCGGCGGCGATGATGAACGTTCCGTCTTCGAGCACGACGTTGCCGACGCGCACCTTCGAGCGCGGCTGCCCCGGTTCGCGCGTGACCTTCGGGAAGTTCTGCTTCTGTTTGCTCACGCTCGGCACCACGGCCGGCGAGTTGTCGACGACCACGTCGATCGCGCGCCGCACGCGCGGGGGCGCGGTGCCGGCGTCGTACGAGCCGATGATGTGCAGCGAGGACGTGTATTCCTTGAGATCGTGCAACGCGTCGGCGAAGCGCTCTTCGCGCAGATCGCCGTCGACGTCGGCGTAGAACGCGAACTCCGCCGTGCCCAGGCGTGCTTTCGAGTCGAGCTTCGAGACGTTGAGGCCGTGCTTGCCGAATGCGTCGAGCGAGCGCGCGAGCGCGCCGGGCTTGTCGGCTACGGAGAACACGAGCGAGGTCTTGCGATCGGCGCCCGCCGCCGCCGGTTCGAACTCGGCGGCGACACCCGACGCTACCGGCGCGCGGAAGAGCAAGAAGCGGGTCGTGTTGTCGGGATGATCGGCGATCGAACCCGCCAGTTCGACCAGACCGTAGCGCTCGGCCGCTTCTTTGGAGCAGATCGCGGCGTGGCTCGGATCCTTGGACGCCGCCACGTCGCGGGCCGCGATCGCCGTGTCGCCGACCGGGACGCACTTCACGTCGGGCAGCGAGGCGAGGAAGCGACCGCACTCGGCCAACACGATGGCGTGCGACTCGATCTCGCGCACGCCGTCGAGCGTCGCGCCGGGCAGGCCGACGAGCCGGTGTTCGAGCCGCAGCGTGATCTCGGCCAGCGGATCGAGCTCGTATTCGGCCAGCACGTCGTAGCCTTCGCGGATCGTGCCGGCGATCGCGTTGTCGATCGGCAGCAAGCCGACGTCGGCGCGCCCCGAGAGCACGGCGTGGGCGACTGCGCGGAACGTCGGACAGCCCAGCGGCTCGAACTTGACGCCGCGCCGGCCCGCGTAGGCCTCGAGCACGACGTGCGAGTACGCCCCTTCGATCCCCTCGAAGGCGGCGGTCATGGTCAGGGCCGGGGCAGGGGTTCTTTCCGGGGCTTGCGTCTGGGCGGTGGTCATGGCGTCTCCATCACATCGGTCAAGCGTGACCGGGGAAAAAGAAGAACCCCTCGCGCCGGCGAGGGGCTCTTGCAGCAGTCGTCCTGGTCGTGGACGTTACGGCAACGAGTCGGCCTGCCGGCGCGAATTCGCCCAGCTAAAAAAGCCGAAATACCCAAAACCGTACACGAGCATCCCCCGGGTTGTATCACGCCGCCCCTCGCCCTGTCAACGTCCTTCGACTCCGCTCGACTTCGCTCGCTCCGCTCAGGATGACAGGGCGCTAGCGAGCCTTTTTAGTGGGCCTTGGGGGCGTAGGCGATGCAGTAGCCGCTGGGGCTGATCTTGCCCTTGACGAGCTGGCACGAGGCGGGTGCCTTGAACAGCGCGCAGGCGCTGCACTTCTGGCCCTTCGGACCGGGCTTGGTCTGGTACTTGTACTGCGCCTTGGTCCCGCCCGAATCGTCGGCGGCCGACGCGGCGGCGGTGGTGACGGCAACGGCGGCGGGCAAGCCGGCGAGCAGCGAGATGATCTCGCCGCGAGAGATACGATCGGCCATGATGAGTCCTCCGGATGATGTGGCTCTTTCCCGCATGATGCGCCACCCATACCTATGAGGCAACACGTAAGGACCTGTTAGGAGCCCCTCATTCCTGAAGCGGCTCAGAGAATGAAGTTGGACAGGTCGGCGCTGGAAGCGATCTCGCCCAGCCGGTCGGACACGTAGGCCGCGTCGATGACGGCCGTCTCCGCGACCTCCGGCGCCGCGAACCCGATCTCTTCGAAGACGCGCTCCAACACCGTGTGCAGGCGCCGGGCACCGATGTTCTCGTCGCGCTCGTTGACCTCGGTCGCAATACGCGCGATCGCGGCGATCCCATCCGGGCGAATGTCTAGCCGCACGCCGTCGGCCGCCAGCAGCGCGGTGTACTGGGTCATCAGCGCGTTCTTAGGCTGGGTCAGAATCGTCTCGAAGTCGGCCGCGGTCAGGCTGTCCAGCTCGACGCGGATCGGGAAACGGCCCTGCAACTCGGGGATCAGGTCGGACGGCTTGCTCATGTGAAACGCACCGGCCGCGACGAACAGCACGTGATCGGTCGACAGTGGTCCGTACTTCGTCGTCACCGTGCTGCCTTCGACGATCGGCAGGATGTCGCGCTGCACGCCCTCGCGCGAGACGTCGACGCCACGGCCTTCGCGGGTCGCGATCTTGTCGATCTCGTCGATGAAGATGATCCCGCGCTCGCCGGCCCGCCGCAGCGCTTCGCGCTTGACCGCGTCCATATCGATCAGCTTGGCCTGTTCTTCTTGCGCGAAGACGCGCCGCGCGTCCGCGACCGTCACGCGTTTCTGCGCCTTCTTTTTGGGCAGCAGGCCCGAGAGCATCTCGCTCATGTCGCCCGCGCCGCCCATGCCGCCACCGTCGCCGCCCATCATGCCGATCGGCAGCTGCGGCGTTTCCTCGACCTCGATCTCGATCAGCCGAACGTCGTAGAAACCGCGCTCGATGTCGGCCCGCGCTTCGGCGCGAATGCGCTCCGACTCGTGCGGGGGCGCCGGCTGCGTCGCCGGCTGCTGGGGCTGCTGCTGACCGGCCTGCGCGCCGAACGAGTTGCCGAAGATCGAACCCAGCGTCGCCGCGAACGGATTACTGCTCTGCGCCTGCGGCGACCGCGTCTCGGGGTGCAGCACGTCGATGATGCGCTCGACCGCGGCGTGCTCGGCCGCTTCTTTGACGTCGGCGAAGCGTTCGTCCTTGACCATCCGGATCGCCGCTTCGGCCAGATCGCGCACCATCGACTCGACGTCGCGGCCGACGTAGCCGACCTCGGTGTATTTCGTCGCTTCGACCTTGACGAACGGCGCGCCGGCGAGCGAGGCCAGGCGGCGCGCGATCTCGGTTTTACCGACGCCGGTCGGACCGATCATCAGGATGTTCTTGGGGATGACCTCGCGGCGCAGTTCTTCCGGCAGTTGTTCGCGCCGGTAGCGGTTGCGCAGCGCGATCGCCACCGCGCGTTTGGCCTTGGCTTGGCCGACGATGTACTTGTCGAGCTCCGCGACGATTTGGCGCGGCGTGAGATCTTGCAGTTCGGGCATGCGTTAGGCCGTCTCGACGGTGATGTCGTCGTTGGTGTAGATGCAGATTTTCGAGGCGATCTTCAGCGCTTCGCGCGCGATCGCTTCGGCGCTGAGGTCGGAGTGTTGCAGCAGCGCCATCGCCGCAGCTTGAGCGTAGGGTCCGCCGCTGCCGATCGCCGCAATCCCTTCGTCGGGCTCGATCACATCACCGGTGCCGCTGAGCACCAGCAGATGTTCCGGATTGCCGACCAGCAGCAGTGCCTCGAGCCGGCGCAGCGCGCGATCCTGACGCCAGTCCTTGGCCAGCTCGACCGCCGCCCGCATGAGGTTGCTGCCCGACGAGTTGAGCTTGCTTTCGAACTTCTCGAGCAGCGTGATCCCGTCGGCGGCGCTGCCGGCGAAACCGGCGATCACGGCGCCGCCGGCGATGCGGCGCACCTTGCGGGCGCCGTGTTTCATGACCGTCTTGTCGAGGGTGACTTGCCCGTCGCCGGCCATCGCGATCTTGCCGTCGCGAAGGACCGCGACGATCGTGGTCGATCGAATGCGCATGGTTATGGTGCTCTTCTACTCCGCGCGGGAGCCCGCGGTTGCAAGCGCGCTCTCTCTGCTCCCCGTTACGGCCACGGTGCGCGCGTACGCGTCAATGCGCTCGAGCGCACGCGCGGCCAGGAGTCCGCGGCGAGCTCGCTTGTCGCGGTTCGGTTTGCCCGGTAGCGCCGAGAACCACGTCCACGTCACGTTGGCCGGCTGGAAATCCGGCGATGCGGCGTTCTGCAAATGCGCGACCACGGCGCCGAGCGCCGTGTCGGCCGGAACCGCCGGCGCAACGTCGCCGCTTGCGGCGTAGGCGGCAGCGATGCCGGCCATCAGGCCGCAGGCCGCCGCCTCGACGTAGCCTTCGGCGCCGGTGATCTGCCCGGCAAAATACAAGCCGGGACGCGAACGCAATTGGAGGTGCGCATCGAGCAAGCGGGGTGCGTCGATGAACGTGTTGCGGTGCATCACGCCCAACCGTAGCCACTCGGCGTGCGCGAGGCCGGGCAGTTTGCCGAACGCTTCTTTTTGCGCCGGCCAGGTGAGGCGCGTCTGGAAACCGACCAGGTTCATCGACTTGCCGTCGGCGTCTTCGTTGCGCAATTGCACCACGGCGTACGGCGTTTTGCCGGTGCGCGGATCGCGCAGACCGACCGGCTTGAGGGGGCCGTAGCGCAGCGTGTCCTCGCCGCGCGCGGCCATCTCTTCGATCGGCAGACAGCCTTCGAAATAGGGCACCTTGCCGGCGGCGACGTCGAGTTCGAAGTCCTTGGGATCGTGCCGCGGCAACGAACGCAAGTCGGCGATGAACTGCTGGTACTGCGCCTTGTCCAGCGGAATGTTGAGGTAGTCGTCGCCGTCGCCCTTATCGTAACGCGACTTGCGGTAGGTGGCCGACATGTCGATCGAGTCGGTCGCGACGATCGGCGCCGCGGCGTCGTAGTAGTGCAGCCGCCCGCCGCCGACCAGCGCGTCGATCTGCGCGGCCAGCGCCGGTGAGGGCAACGGGCCGCAGGCCACGATCGCGAGTCCGGTCGCGGGGATTGCCGGCAGTTCTTCGCGCACGATCTCGAGGGCGGAGAGGCCCAAGAGCCGCGATTCGACGATCGCGCTGAAGCGCTCGCGATCGACTGCCAGCGCGCCGCCCGCCGGCACCGCCGCCTCGCGCGCCGAGGTCACGATCAGCGAATCCAGCCGGGCAAGCTCTTCTTTCAGCAAGCCGACGCAGTTCTCGAGCGCGACGCCGCGCAGCGAGTTGCTGCACACCAACTCCGCGAGCTTGTCGGTGTGGTGCGCGGGGCCGCTCGACTGCGGTCGGCGTTCGTATAGCCGCACCCGCACGCCGCGCCGCGCAAGCTGCCATGCGGCCTCGCACCCGGCGAGGCCGCCACCGATCACCGTTACCACGAAGGATGAGCTACGCTCTTCGGGTCCGAGGGCTGCGCCCCGGTCAGACTGGCTCAAGCTCCTCTTCTTCGGCTTGGGGCGCCCCGCCCATTGTCGACGTGTCGTGCGACTTGTCGGTGTGGCACTCGTACGTCGCTAGGCCGCCGCGCTTCGTCTTGACGACGACGTAGTCGCCGCAGACCGGGCACGGTTCCGGAACGACGCGGTCCCACGAGACGAAGTCGCACTTCGGATAGTTGGCGCAGCCGTAGAACACGCGGCCCTTGCGCGACTTGCGCTCGACGATCATGCCGCCGTCCTTGGGGCAGATCGCGCCGGTGTCTTTGAGGATCGGCAGCGTCGTCTTGCACTCGGGGTAGCCCGTGCACGAGATGAACTTGCCGAACCGCCCGGTCTTGATGACCATCTCGCGATTGCACACCGGGCAGCGCTTGTCGGTCGGCTCGTCGCGCTGCTCGAATTTCGGCAACTTCTCCTCGGCCGCGATCAGCTCCAGGCTGAACTTGTCGTAGAACGTCCGCAGCACCGCGACCCAGTCGCCGCCGGCGTCGGCGACGCCGTCGAGGTCGCGTTCCATCTGCGCGGTGAACCCCGGATCGACGACGTCCTTGAAGTGCTCGGCCAGCAGATCGTTGACCTGGATGCCGATGTCGGTCGGGTGGAAGCGGCGTTCGATCTGCTGGACGTAACCGCGCGCCTGGATCGTCTCGACGATCGAGCTGTACGTCGACGGCCGGCCGATGCCGTTCTCTTCGAGCGCGCGCACCAGCGACGCTTCGGTGAAGCGCGGCGGCGGCTCGGTGAAGTGCTGCTTGGGCTCGATCCCGCGCAGGTCGAGGCGCTCGTCGACCGTCAGCTTGGGCAACAGCGGTTTCTTGCCGTCGGCCGTCAGCTCTTCGGGCGGCGTCGCGTCGTCCCGGCCTTCTTCATACACCCGGGTATAGCCGGCGAATTTCAGCACGCTACCGGTCGACCGGAACGTATAGCGTCCGATCACGTAGTCGACCGTCGTTTGGTCGAAGATCGCGGGCGCCATCTGCGAGGCCACGAAGCGCTCCCAGATCAGGCGGTAGAGCCGCAGCTCGTCGCGCTTGAGGACGCCGGCCAGCGAATCGGGGGTGCGGAAAACCGACGTCGGACGGATTGCTTCGTGCGCGTCCTGCGCGCCCTCGCGCATCTTGAACTGGCGGCCCGAACCGGCGAATTCTTTGCCGTAGGTCGACTCGATGAACTCGCGCGCCGCCTCGCGGGCCGAGTCCGCGATCCGGGTCGAGTCGGTGCGCATGTAGGTGATCAACCCCTGGGTGCCCTCGGGGCCGAGGTCGACGCCCTCGTAGAGCGCTTGCGCCAGCTGCATCGTCTTGCGGACGCGGAACTTCAGCTTGCGCGAGGCCTCTTGCTGGATCGTCGAGGTGGTAAACGGGGCGGCGGCGTTACGCCGCGTCTCGCGCTCTTTGACCGACGTGACGCGCCACTGCGCGTCTTGCACCGCGGTTACGACCTCGGCGGCGGTCTTGCCGTCGGTCACCTCGGCCTTGGCGCCGTCGATCTGGTAGAGCTCGGCCGGGAAGATGACCGGCGGGGTGCCGTTGGTGCGCTCCTTGGAAAGCCGCGCCGTGATCGACCAATACTCGCGCGGAACGAAGGCGTTGATCTCGCGCTCGCGGTCGACGATCAGCCGCACCGCCACCGACTGAACGCGCCCGGCTGAGAGCCCGCCCCGGACTTTGGCCCACAGCAGCGGCGAGATTTTGTAGCCGACCAGCCGGTCGAGAATCCGCCGGGCTTGCTGGGCGTTCACGCGCGGCATGTCGATCGTGTGCGGGTCGGCGATCGCCGCCAGCGCCGCGTCTTTGGTGATCTCGTGCAGCTCGATCCGCTTGGGGTTTTCGAGCTTGAGGATCTCGGCCAAATGCCACGCGATGGCTTCGCCTTCGCGGTCGGGGTCGGTCGCCAGGTAGACGTCGCTCGCCGATTTCGCCGCCGCCTTGAGCTCCTTGATGATGTCGCCCTTGCCTTTGATCGTCAGGTATTTGGGCGCAAAATCGTGATCGACGTCCACGCCGAGCGTCGATTTGGGGAGGTCGCGGACGTGCCCCACCGACGCCTTGACCACGTAGCGCGGCGGCAAGAACTTCTTGATCGTTTTGGCTTTCGTCGGCGATTCGACGATGATGAGCGGTTTCGCCACACTGTTCTTCCTATGAGTAAACGCCTTCAGTATAGTCGCCCCGTCAAGTCCAGGCCAAAAAACCAGGGCCGAGGCCGGCGCTTCAACCGCTCGGCCGGTCCGCCGAGTTGCACAAAACGCGAATTCCTTGTAGGATGCACGTAACGATGCGTCGACAACGCGCGACGCACATCGAGCCGCAACGATCGTCCGCGCGGACGAGGAGGTTGAATGGAACCGGAAACCATGGCTATGCCGGCGCCGCCGGCGGCCCCGAAGAAAAAGAAAGCGCGCCGCAAGAAGAGCAGCGCCAAGAAGTCCACCGCGAAAAAGACTGCCCGTAAGAAAAAAACCGCGAAAAAGTCCGCCCCCCGCAAAAAGGCTGCGAAAAAGACCACTCGCAAGAAAGCCGCGAAGAAGTCCACTCGCAAGAAGTCCACTCGCAAGAAGGGCGGAGCCAAGAAGAAAGCTGCCAAGAAAACCGCCAGAAAGAGCGCCAAGAAAAAGGGCGGAGCCAAGAAGAAAAAAGCCGCCAAGAAGACGTCCCGCAAGAAAAAGAAGTAACGCCCGTCCTCTCGTTACGGAAAGAGCGACCCTCCGGGTCG
Source organism: Candidatus Lustribacter sp. (assembly GCA_049512335.1). Taxonomy (GTDB): domain Bacteria; phylum Vulcanimicrobiota; class Vulcanimicrobiia; order Vulcanimicrobiales; family Vulcanimicrobiaceae; genus Lustribacter. The sequence goes on along the minus strand of JBEKXE010000057.1, from coordinate 1,875 downwards.
CTCTTTTTTTATTGCGTCAGGAGCGCCGGTCCGTGCGCCAGATCGGGCGCTTTCCCGCCGTGTTCTTCGACCCAGTGGCACGCCGCGCGGTGACCGTCCTCGTAGAGGCTGAAGGCCGGAACCTCGACCTTGCAGCGGTCGAACGCGATCGGGCAGCGGGTGTGAAAACGGCAGCCCGAGGGCGGGTTGACGGGCGAGGGGATGTCGCCGGTGAGGATGATGCGTTTGCGCCGGTGCTCGAGGTTGGGGTCGGGGATCGGGATCGCCGAGAGCAGCGCCTGCGTGTAGGGGTGGAGCGGGTTGGCGTAGAGCCGGTCGCGGTCGGCGATCTCGACGATCTTGCCGACGTACATCACGGCCACGCGGTTGGAGATGTGCCGCACCACCGAGAGGTCGTGCGCGATGAACAGGAACGTCAGCCCGAGTTGCTTCTGCAGGTCCTGGAGCAGGTTGATGACCTGCGCCTGGATCGAGACGTCCAGCGCCGAGACCGGCTCGTCCGCCACGATGAACTTCGGGTCGACCGCCAGCGCCCGCGCGATGCCGACCCGCTGGCGCTGGCCGCCGGAGAACTCGTGCGGGTAGCGGTTCGCGTGGTAGGGCTGCAAGCCGACCATCGTCAGCAATTCCTGGACGCGCCGCTCGGCATCTTTGCCGCGCGCCAAGTGGTGGATCTGCAGCGGCTCCTTGATGATGTCGCCGACGGTCATGCGCGGGTTCAGCGAGGCGTACGGATCCTGGAAGATGATCTGCATCTCTTTGCGCAACGGACGCAACTCCGCGCGGCTGAGGTGGGTGATGTCGCGCCCGTCGAACGTGATGCTGCCGGCGGTCGCGTCGGTCAGGCGCAGGATCACCCGGCCGGCGGTCGTCTTGCCGGATCCCGATTCGCCGACGAGGCCCAGCGTCTCGCCGCGGCGGATGTCGAAGTCGATGCCGTCGACGGCTTTGACGTCGCCGACCTTCTGTTGCAGCAGCCCGGCCGTGATCGGGAAGTATTTCTTGAGGTCGCGGACGACGACGAGACCTGTCCCGAGCGGGGTAATGTCATCCCGAGCGGAGTCGAGGGACGAGGGATCGTCGCTCACGTGACGGCTTCCAGGCTGATGCAGGGAGCGGTGGCGACGTCGAGCGTGCGCTGGCCCTCGGCCCGTTCGTCGTAGAGGAAGCACCGCGCGACGTGGCCTTCGCCGAAATCATAGAGCGGCACCGGCTGGTCGCACAGCGGCATCTTGTACCGGCAGCGCGGCGCGAACGCGCAGCCCGGCGGCATGTGCAGCAGGTTCGGCGGCTGGCCCTCGATCGGCACGAGCCGCTCGCCGGTTTCATCCAGCCGCGGCAATGACGCCAGCAGCCCCATGGTGTACGGCATCTTGGGGCGGTTGAAGATGTCGTCGGCCGAGCCGTACTCGACCATGTTTCCGCCGTACATGACCAGCACGTTCTTACAGGTTTCGGCGACCACGCCGAGATCGTGAGTGATCAGGATGATCGCCGAACCGAGGCGCTGCTGCATCTCGTTCATCAGCTCGATGATCTGGGCCTGAATCGTGACGTCGAGGGCGGTCGTCGGTTCATCCGCGATCAGCACCGCCGGATCGCACGACAGCGCCATCGCGATCATCACGCGCTGGCGCATGCCGCCGGAAAACTGGTGCGGGTAGTCCCGGATGCGCTTTTCGGCCGCCGGAATCTTCACCAGCCGCAGCATCTCGACGGCCTTCTCGAGCGCTTCTTTTTTCGAGTAACCGAGATGCAGCCGCGTGGCCTCGGCGATCTGCTCGCCGACGGTCAGCACCGGGTTCAGCGAGGTCATCGGGTCCTGGAAGATCATCGCGATGTCCTTGCCGCGAATATTCCGCATCTCGGCCTCGC
>JBEKXE010000056.1:0-25869 GCA_049512335.1 Candidatus Lustribacter sp. | reverse complement strand
CGCGAGGCCCTCGACGATCGCGGTCTTGCCGACTCCGGGCTCGCCGACCAGCACCGGATTGTTCTTGCTGCGGCGAGCCAGGATCGACACGACGCGCTCGATCTCATCGTCGCGTCCGACCACCGGATCGAGTTTGCCGGCCCGCGCCATTGCGGTGAGATCGCGCGAAAACGCACCCAGCGTCGGCGTCGCGCCGCGCAGCGCGCGGCCCAGGTCGTTCAGCGGATTCGGACGGTTCTCGCGCGGCGCTTCCTCGCCGCCGGGCGGCGGTGGATTGCGCCGCGCGAGCGCCTCGATCGCGAACGCCGTCCCCGCGAAGAGCACGGCCGCGGCGGTCGCCGCACCGACGTAGGGCAGGATCGCGCGCCGCCGCGTCTTGGCGCATTCCGCGCACACGGAAGCGGCGACCCAGCGGCCTCCGCGCAGCGCGTAGTCCTGCGTGCTGGCCGGCCGCTGCCGGCAGACCTCGCACTCGGTCGAACGTTCCATTACTGCCAAGCTTCCATCCCGGGGAGGTACTCGCCCGGTCGAGCGCCGGTTTCGGTCCTCAGGGGGCGATTTCGTAGCGAACGGTGACGGCGGCTCGGACGGTCAGGTCGCCGGCGTCGATCGTGGTCGGCACGGCGGCCGACATCATCACGCGCGGGGCCCCGAGGGTGAGGGGCTGCGCGACGCCGCCGGATGGCGAGATCGCGAGAATGCGAACCAGCCGGACTTTGGCCGCCGCGGCCAACGCGTGGGCCTGGGCGACCGCGTCGGCCAGCGCCGCGGCTTGCGCGCTGCGCTGCGCCGGCCCGCGGTCGTGAAGCGAGAACGTCACGCCGTTGACGCCGGTGACGCCGGCGGCAACGCCCGCATCGACGACCGCTCCGGCAGCGTTGACCTTGCTGACGGCGACGTCGATCGTGCGCTCAACCGTAAAGCCGTAGCGTTGCGTCGACGCCGGGTCGGGCTTCGGCGGGCGCGGCGTGTAGGTCAATCCGTATCCCGTCGTGGTGATCGCTGCGGCTGGGATGCCGAGCGGCGCGAGCTTGGTGCCGAGCGCGTCGGCGATGGCAGCGTTGTCGGAGGTCGCCGTTGCGGCTTGGTCGTTGGTCGTTTCGATGCGAAACGTCACGTCGGCGCGATCGGGGGCGCGGGTGAGGCTCGCTTCGCCGGTCACGGTCAGCGTAGGCGTGAGATGCTTTTCGGTCTGCGCGTTTGCCGCGGCGCCGGTGCCGGTCGCCACCGCGAACGCCGCCACCGCGGCAAGAATGCGATGCTTCATGCTCCTGCAACGCAACCGCGGCGGCAAACGTGCGCTGTTTCAGCTCAACTTGCGGCGGGGAAGGTATCCTGCAGGAGGCATCATCATGGGATTGTTGGGTTGGTTGATCGTCGGGGCGTTCATCGGCGGCTGGGTATTCAATTTCTTCGGTCACGCGGGCGTAACGGGTATCAACTTGGGCAGCATCGTCGTCGCCTTCATCGGTGCCGTGATCTTGCTGTATATCATCCGCGCCTTTTCGGGTCGCCGTTCGGTCGTCTGACCCCGGCGCACCAGTACTCGCCGGCGTCCGGCCTCAGGGCCGGGCGCCATACGGCTTTTATCGTACAGGAGCAGGCAGCGTCTCGACCGTAGTCCAGTGGGTTCCCCCTTTTCCAGTGAGGCCACACCGAGTCGAACGATGGCATACGTCATAACCGAACCCTGTATCGGAACCAAGGATAAATCGTGCGTGGACGTGTGTCCGGTCGACTGCATCCACGGCAAGGACGAGGACAAGCAACTGTTCATCGATCCCGAAGTCTGCATCGACTGCGGAGCGTGCGTATCGGCCTGTCCGGTTGAAGCGATCTACGCCGATTCCGACGTTCCGGACAAGTGGAAAGAGTTTATCGACTCCAACGCGGCCTACTTCAAGAGCTAATCGCACCTCTTCCGGTCGTCGTTTCCGACGCGCGGAAAATCTATCCGGCCGCCGGCGCACCGGTGCGTGCGCTCGACGGCGTGTCGCTCGAGGTCGAGCGCGGCGAAATGGTCGCGCTGGTCGGCCCGAGCGGCTGCGGTAAGAGCACTCTCCTCAATCTGGTCGGATGCGTCGACATCCCGACCTCCGGCCGGGTTCTCGTGGACGGCCGCGACACGCGGGAGCTCGACGACGACGCGCTCACGCTGTTGCGGCGCGACCGCGTCGGCACGGTGTTTCAATTCTTCAACCTCCTGCCGGCGCTGACGATCGAGGCGAACGTCGCGCTGCCGCTCGTACTGCAAGGGTTGCCGGCCGCCGAGATCGCGCGGCGCGTGGCCCCGGCCCTCGCCGACGTCGGTTTGACCGACAAGGCGCGCGCTTTTCCGGCACAGGTGTCGGGCGGCCAACTCCAGCGCGCGGCGATCGCGCGCGCGATGATTCACCGGCCTGCCGTGTTGCTGGCGGACGAGCCGACCGGCAACCTCGACTCGCACAACGGTGAGAACGTGCTGCGGCTCTTGCGCGCGCTCGCCGACGGCGGGCAAGCGATCCTGATGGCGACGCATAGCGCCGAAGCGGCAGCGGTGTGCGACCGCACGATCCGCATGCACGACGGCCGCATCGTTCCGTGAGCTCCGCGTTCGCGGCTCTGGTGTGGGGCCACATCGGCGCCAACCGGCTGCGCAGCGCCGTCACCGTGCTCGCGGTTGCGCTCGGCGTGGCGATCGCGCTGGCGGTCGATCTGGCGAACACGACCGCCGTCGCGTCGTTTTCCTCGAGCGTCAACATCATCTCCAATCACGTCAACCTGCAGGTGCTCGGGGTCGGCCGCGGCTTCGACGAACGCACGATCCTGCGCGTGGAAAACGTGCCGGGCGTGCTCTATGCCGGTCCCGCAATCGAGGACGCCGTGACGGTCGGCGCGCGTCCCGGGGACGCTTTCTCGGGCGAGATCTTGCGCGTGCTCGGCATCGATCTGCTGCGGCCCGTTCCCGGTTCGGCCGGAGCCGTCACGACGCCGGGCAACTTCGCCGGAACCTCCGCGGCCGATCCGTGGGTGCTGGTCAACGGCCACGGCGCGCTGATCAGTCAACGGGTCGCGACCACCTATCACTGGCGGCCCGGCTCGACGATCGTCGCGCTCAGCGGCGACCGGAGCGTGCGCTTGCGCGTCGCCGCGGTCCTGCCGGCGAATCTGGCCGGAGTCGACTCGAGCGTCGTGTTCGTCGATATCGCGACCGCGCAAGAGATCTTCGACAAGGTCGGGCGCCTCGACCGCATCGATCTCATCGTCGATCCGTCCCGGCTCGCTCAGACGGCCGCCGCGGTGCGCCGCGTCTTGCCGCCCGGCGTGCGGGCGATCGAACCGAAGGTCCGCACCGGCGAGATCACGCGCATGCTGCGCTCGTTCCAGCTCAACTTGGCGGCGCTGTCGTACATCGCGCTGCTGGTCGGAATGTACTTGATCTACAACACCGTGGCGATCTCGGTCGTCCAGCGGCGTCCGGAGATCGGCACGCTGCGCGCGCTGGGCGTGAAACGCGCCGGAATCCTCGGCACGTTTCTCGCCGAAGGCGCGCTCTTCGGCGTCGCCGGCTCGGCCCTCGGCCTCGTGATCGGCAGTTTCCTCGCCACCTTTTCCGTCGCCGCCGTCTCACGCACCGTCGACACGCTCTACGTCGCCTCGCACGCCGATCGCGTCGTGTACGATCCGGCCGTGCTCTTGCAGGCATTCTCCATCGGCGTCGCCGCGGCGATCGTGGCCGCGCTCGTACCGGCGCTCGAGGCTGCGGCCACGCCGCCGGCGATCACGATGCGCGCGCAAGGCTACGAGCGGCGGCAGCCCGGGCTGGCGCCGCGCGCCGCGCTCCTCGGCCTCGGACTCTTGCTCGCCGGCTACGCGTGCACGTTTGCGCCGGCGGTGAACGACGTACCGGTGTTCGGTTACGCCGCCGGGCTCTTGATCATCTTCGCCGGATCGTTGTTCGCGCCGCTGGCGATTGCGGGGCTGTCGCGCTGCGCCGGCGCGCTGCTCGCGTCACGCTCGGCGGCCGGCGAGATCGCGGCGGCCAACCTCGGCTCCTCGCCGGTCCGCAACAGCGTTGCCGTCGCGTCGCTGATGATCGCGATCGCGATGACGGTCGCGGTGGCGATCCTGATCGGCTCGTTCCGCACGACCGTGGTCGCGTGGGCCGACGAGACGCTCCAGGCGGATCTGTTCGTCCGGCCGTTGGGGCTGGGCGACGCCTCCTCCGACGCGACCTTCTCGCCGGCGGTCGTCACGACGATCGCGCGGCTGCCGGGCGTCGCATCCGTGGACGTGCTCCGCGAGATCAGCATCCCGTTTCGCGGCCGCATCACCAACCTCGGCGCGACCGATCTGGCCCGTTTCGCCGGACGGCGCACGGTGCGCTTCATCGGGCCCGCCGATCCGGCCGTGTTGGCGCACCAATTGCCGGGCTCGAACGGCGTCTTGATCAGCGAGCCGTTTGCGACCAAGTTCGGGCTCGATACCGGGCAGACGTTTTCCCTCGACACGCCGGCGGGGATGACGTCCTTCACCGTCGCCGGCGTGTACAACGATTACTCGTCCGATGCGGGCGTCGTGTTGATGGACTTGGCCTCATTCCGGCGGCTGTACCGCGATCCGTCGATCAACTCGATCGCGGTGTACGTGCGGCCGGGAACCGATCTGGTCGCATTGCGGAGTGCGATCGTGCGGAGCGTGTTGCCGTTGCGGATCGATACCGAAACCACGCGGGAGCTGCGGGCGCTCGTCATCACGGTGTTCGACCGGACGTTTGCGATTACGTATGCGCTTTACGTCATCTCGATCACGATCGCGGTGCTGGGCGTCGTGTCCACCTTGTTCGCGCTGGTGTTGGAGCGAAGGCGGGAGATCGGGTTGTTGCGGTATCTCGGGTTGCGCACGCGGGACATTCGGCGGATGGTCTACTTTGAGGCGGGGTTCATCGGGTTGCTGGGCGGGGTCATCGGGGTGTTCGTTGGGGTGCTGCTGGCGCTGTTGCTGATCTTCGTGATCAATCGGCAGGCGTTTGGGTGGCTCATCGAGCTGCACATGCCGTGGGATTTTCTCATCGAGGCGGTGGTGCTGGTGGTGATTGCGGCGTTGGCTGCGGGGGTGTATCCGGCTGGGGTTGCGGCTCGGATTCGTACGGCTGAGGCTGTGCGCGCGGAATGAACGTTGGGTGGCTGGATGGGTGGCGCGGCGGCGTTCGTCGCGCGGGGCACGCTCGGCGCGCACTTCCTGTGCGCGCTCTCGCTACCCTCGGGCTTGCTCTCGCCATCCTGGCTTCGCAAGCCCTCACAGTACCCCGCGCGACGAACGCCGCCGCGCCACCCATCCGGCGTGATGCGGCTCATGCGTTGCCTTCCCGCTTTCTCAATGCTAACTCACCTTGGAATTTCCACTTTCCGCGCGATCATGCAGCGCATGATGGGTTTGCTTCGGAGTGGTGGTATTTTACGGGGCACGTACAGGGTCGAGATGGGCGGCGGTTTGGGTATGAGCTGACGTTTTTTCGACTTGGGTTGCGGGCGGGGGATGTGCGTCCGGCGGGCGGCGAGAGCGCGTGGCGTGGGAATGAGTTGTATCCGGCGCATTTCGCTATCACCGATGTGGATGGGAAGGCGTTCGTGCATTACGAGCGGTTCGCTCGGGAGGCGTTGGGGGCGGGGTTCGCTTCGCAGGTGCGGCTCGATGTGCGCGATGAGGGGTGGACCCTGACGGGGCCTTCGCCGTTTCGGCTGCATGCGGGTGTGGATGGGAAGGGGATTGATTTTACGCTGGTGGCGGAGAAGCCGCCGGCGGTTCATGGGCATGACGGGGTTTCGAAGAAGGGGCCCTGCGTTACGTGTGCTTCGCATTATTACTCGATGACGCGCTTGCGGACGTCGGGGTTCTTGACGTATGGCGGGGCGCGGTTTGCGGTTAGCGGGCTGTCCTGGATGGATCATGAGTTCGGGTCGGATGAATTGCAGCGCGATCAGGTTGGGTGGGATTGGTATTCGATTCAGCTCGACGATCGGCGTGAGATCATGTTGTACGTGCTGCGGCAGAAGGATGGGTCGGTTACGCCGCAGTCGAGTGGGAGTTTGATCGATGCGCGGGGGCGCGTTACGTACTTGCCGTTGGCGGCGTTTGCTGCACGCGCGACGGGGACGTGGACATCGCCGCATACGGGTGGTGTGTACCCGAGTGGGTGGCGCGTGCAGGTGCCGAGCGCGCACGTTAACGTGGTGTTAACTCCTGAGTTGTTGGATCAGGAGCTTGCGAATACGGTTGGCGGCGTTTCGTATTGGGAGGGCGCGGTGGGCGTGCGCGATGCTGTTTCGGGGCGGCCGGCCGGAGTCGGGTACGTCGAACTGACCGGCTATGCGGGAGCGGTGTCGTTGTAGCGGCGAAGGGTCACGGCGTGAATCGCATTTCGCGGGAAGAGTTCATTGCCGGCGGTGCTGCCGCTACGGCGCTCGCGCTGGGCACCGGGTCGGTCGCGTCGGCGGCCGCTCCGTCGAAGCTCAACGACATCGATCACTTCATCATCTTGATGCAAGAGAACCGGTCGTTCGATCATTATTTCGGGTCGCTGCGCGGCGTGCGCGGGTTCGACGATCCGGCTGCGCTGAAGCTGCGCGAGGGGCAGAGCGTTTTCTATCAGCCGGATCCGGTCAACCCCGACGGCTACGTGCTGCCGTTCCGGCTCGATACGGCGACCACCAGCGCGCAGCAGCTGCACGATCTCAGCCACGAGTGGGACGCGCAGCACAACTCGCTCAACGGCGGGAAGATGGACGGCTGGATCGCGGCGCACCGCGTGGCGGACGGTGCGTCCGGACCGTTGACCATGGGCTATCATACCCGTGACGATCTGCCGTTTTATTACGCGCTTGCCGACGCGTTCACGATTTGCGACGGCTACCATTGTTCGGTGCTCGGCCCGACCTACCCGAACCGCCTGTATTGGATGAGCGCTTCGATCGATCCGAGCGGGACGCACGGCGGACCGGCGCTGAACAACGACGCGATCTACGGCGCCAAGACCTACACCTGGGAGACGTATCCGGAGCGGCTTGAACGCGCCGGGATCTCGTATCAGATCTTCTACGACGTCTTCGACGACTACCTGATGAACATTCTGCGTTTCTTCCCGCCGTATCAAGAAGCGAACCGGAACTCGCGGCTCTATCAGCGCTCGCGGGTCGGCCGGCCGTTCGATGAGTTTCTGCAAAATTTGCGGACCGGGAACCTGCCCCAAGTCACGTTCGTGCTGGGGCACGCAGAGCAGACCGAACATCCGAGCTATCTGGCGGCCGAGGGCGAGAATTTCGTGCGCACGATACTCGAAGCGTTGTGGTCGAACCCGAAGGTTTGGGCGCGCTCGGCGTTCATTCAGGCGTACGACGAGAACGACGGGCTCTTCGATCACGTCGTGCCGCCGACGCCGCCGCCGGGAACGGCCGGCGAATTCGTCAACGGGCTGCCGATCGGCTTGGGGTATCGCGTGCCGGCGTTCGTCGTGTCGCCGTTTTCGCGCGGCGGCTACGTATGCGGCGACACCTTCGATCACACATCGATGCTGCGGTTGCTGGAAACACGCTTCGGCGTCGAGGTGCCGAATCTCACCGCCTGGCGCCGTGCGACCTGCGGCGATCTCACCAGTGCCTTCGGATTCGGTGAACCGGCGCGGCTCGACGTGCCGGCGTTCCCCGAAACCGCGTCGCGGCTTGCCGCCATCTACGACCGGGTCGTCACGCTACCGCGTCCCGCCGTTCCGAAGGTGCAGGCGATGCCGCACCAGGAGCCGGGGACGCGTCCGCGGCGCGGCGTTACCGTGCGCGCGTAGCGCGTTTGGGCGGACGGCAGCCGGCGCACGTGCCGTAGATCGTCACGTCGTGTCCGCTGGCGCGGAAGCCCTTCGGCAAGGTGCCTTTGATGGCGGTCGTGCAGCCCTCGAGCTCGTAGACCCGCTCGCAGTTCGTACACAGGAAATGGTGGTGGTGGGCTTTCCCGGCGCGCTCGTAGAGCGGAACGCGCCCGGGCACGTCGACGACTTGGAGGAAGCCGTCGTCGACCAGCGAGCGGATCGAGCGGTAGACCGTTGCGATCCCCAAGCCCGCGCTGGTGGCTTTTGCGCCTTCCAGCACCTCATCGGTCGACAGCGGGCGCGCCGAGCGTTCGAACACGTCACGGATCGCTCGCTTTTGGCGCGTGTCTCGACCGGTTGAGGGGGTCGGCATACGCTGGTTTTCGACGCGCCCGGTTTAGGACTCCGCTACGGACCGCGATAGACGACCTCGGTCATCATGCCGTCCATCATGTGGATCTGGTTGTGGCAGTGCACGAGCCAACGCCCCGGCGGGGAGGTCGCCCGAAAGCGCCACGCGACCGTTCCGCCGTTGGCCGGGACGAGGGTCGTGTCTTTCGCGAGGGGGCGGCGCAACGCGCGTCCGCCGAACTCGACCAGCTCGAACGTGTGCCCGTGCAGATGCATCGGGTGATCCATGTCGGCGTTGTTGGTGAAGCGCACGACGACGTCGTCGCCGCGGCGCACCAAGATCTTCTCGGTGTGCGGCCAGACCTGGTCGTTCATCGTCCAGCGCATGCTGGCGTAATCGCCGCCTTCGAGCACGTACTGCTTGCGAATCGCGCTACTCGGGTCGACGAAGTGGCTCGTCCCCGGTGCGCCCGCCAGCGGGTAGGTGAAGGTCGTCGCGCCCCCGAGCGTCGAGGCGTCGGTCAGCGGCGACGCGTGCTCCATGCCGGGCGTGCACACGAGCACGGCCTGTTCGAAGGACAGCGGGTCGCTCGTGAGCGCGTGCAAGAGCCACGCTCCGGGCTGCCGCACCTCGAACCACGCATCGAGGCGTTCGGCGACGCCCAGCCGCAGGATGTCGACGCTGACCGGCGTTTGCAGCGGGTTGCCGTCGGCGTGCGTCACCAGCAGCGGATGACCGGCGAGCCGCACGTAGCGCGTCTGCGTTTGGTTGGCGTTGAGCACGCGCAGCCGCACGCGCTGGCCGACGCGCACGATCAGCGGTTTCGTCTGCGGATAGGTCGCGCCGTTGATCGCGTGAGCGGCGTAGGCGACCTCGTCGCCCATGCGGTCGCCCGGGTGCATCGCCGTCATTTCCGGCGAATCCATCGGATCGAGCATCGGCGCATCGCTCGTTCCGTGCATCGCCGCGTCGATCGACGGCAGGCGCGCGACGTCGTGGAGCACGACGCTGAACTCCGCGTCGGCCGGTTCGTCGCGCGGATCCTCGACGACGAACATCCCGAACAGGCCGCGGATCACCGCCGTCGGCCCGGCGTGATCGTGATACCAGCGCGTTCCCGGCGGCCCGGGCGCGAACTCGTATTCGAACGTGCCGCCGTTCTCGACCGCCGGTTGCGTGATGCCGGCGACGCCGTCCATCGCGTTGGGCAGAATCATGCCGTGCCAGTGGATCGACGTCGGCTCGCCGCAGCGGTTCACGTACCGCACGCGCACGCGCTGCCCGTGCGTGACGCGCAGCAACGGCCCCGGAACCTGGCCGTCGTAGCCGAACGCGGTGGTGGTGACGCCGGGGGCTGCGCGCCACGCGAACGAACGCGCGGTGAGCGTGTAGTCGACGACGGCAGCGCCGGCCGCGCGCGCGCCGGCGGGGGCCAGCGCGGCGACCGCCATGCTCGTGCCGGCGCGGAGAAAGCGTCCGCGGCGCATCACTGCGATCCGGCCACGTTCACCGGAACGACGAGATGGTGCCCGTCATAGATGACGTCGACCCTCCACGCTCCGCTCATCGAAAACACGAGCGTGCCGTGCCACAGGTGGCCGTTGCCGGACGGGCGCAGCGTCACCGTCGAGCCGCCCATCTCGCCGTCGCCCATCTGCATCGCCGGCACGGCCGTGACGTGGGCCGGCGGCGGGCCCGGGACGCGCACGGTGAGCACCGCCGAGAGCGGCTTCGTGAAGCGCAGCGTTGCGCTGGGCCTGGTCGCGGAGTCGAGCGACGAGAGATAGGCGACGATATCCGCGATCTGGGCCGGGCTGAACGGAAACTTCGGCATCGGCGCGACCGGCTGCGCGATCGCGGCGGCGATGCGTGCCGGCGCCAAACGTCCCTCGACGCCGACGAGATTCGGGCCGCTGCCGCCGTGCAGCGTCGCGCCGTGACAGCCGGCGCAGCCGTTTGCCGCAACGAGCGCCGCGCCGGCGTTCGCATCGGCCGCCGCGGGCGGCGGCGCCGCCGCGACGCAGCCTGCGAGCACCAGTGCCGCAGCGCCCAGGCGGCGCGTCACGTCCGCCGCCGCGGGTGACAGTCGGACGGTTGCGCCGCGCGGGTGATGATGGTTTGCGAATGCGGCGTGTCGCTGCCGGGGGCGCCGGTCCAATTCACGATCTCGCCGTTCTGATACGTTTGGTGGGCATTCCACGACAGCGTCCCGGGCGTTTGCGGCGTGCCGGCCAAAAACGCGAACGTTTGGAATTCGCGCGGGTTGAGTTGGCCCGACCACGTGATGCCGGTGATGCGTCCCTTGGTCGTGGTGAACGCCGTGGTCCAGCCCGGCACGGGTTGCGCCGTCGATACCGTCACCGCCGGCGGGACGTCGAGCTCGATGCGGATCGTCGGATCGGGGCGTTCGTTCGGCACCTGCACGATGAATTCGCTGAAGCCGCAGGCCGGAGCTTGCGTCCAGCCCGGCTCCACGTACACCTTGACGTGCGCTGAGGCCGGGACCGTGGCCGACAACATCGCGGCGCCGGCGAGCAGCGCGGTAGTGACTTTCGTTAACACATTTGCATCCCCGGTGGCATCTTGGCGTTGGGCGGCATTACGCTGCCGGGCGGCATGAACATGCAGGCCGGCGGCGATTGCCCGACGAGAACCCCCGTCGCCAGCAGGATCACGAGCGCCAGGAAGACTTCGGTGAAGAGCGTGCTGCGGCCGAAGCGCAGCGTGCCGCGCCCGGCTTGCAGGTGGCGCGCGCCCAAAACCAGCAGCGCGGCGACCAATGCGATCTTGATCGCCAGCACGATGCCCCAATTCGTGGTGAGCAACAATGCGAGGTGGTCTTCATGCGCGAGCGTCGCATACGCACCGGTCGCGATCGTGACCAGCACGCACGGCACCGCGAGCCCCGTGAAGCGCGCGAGCCAGGCGCGGCGTTCGCTGTCGATGAGATCCGCGTGCGCGGCGGCCAACCCGGTCGCGAGCACGCCGAGGCCACCGATCCACGCGCTGGTCGAGATCAGATGCAGCCAGTCGGCAAGCTCCAAGGTGCCGCGCGCGCCGAACGCCGGCGCGGCCGTGGCGTGTCCGCTGAGCGTCAACGTTGCGAAGGCTACCGCCACAGCCATAGCGGCGACGGCGCGGAACATCGGCGAGCGCGGCGCGCCCACGCCGAAGATGACGGCGAGGGCGAGCATGCGTGCCAGCGCCGCCGTGCCGAACGGCGAGTGCAGCGTCGCGCCGAGCGCGGAGAGAGACATGCCGGCGGCCGGGTCGCCGGCTGACGCGGCGCTCTGGACGACGAACAGCCCGACCGTTGCGACGAGCGCGAGCGCGCCGCCGTAGCGCGATTGCCGTACGGCGGCGCGCTCGAACTCCGGCGGATCGCCGCGCCGGAGCAGTAGAACGATCGCGTGGGCGCCGGCCGCTGCGACGATGCCGGCCAACGCGAGCCAGCGCAGCACCGAAGCGAGCGGTGCGCTCGGGTCGAAGATGCTCTGCTCGGCCGGTGCGGCGCCCGCTGCGGCGACGCCGTAGCCGAACGCGTACGTTCCGTGGACGACGTGCGTGTCGGCCGAGATGACGCGCCAGTGCACGTCGTACGAACCGCGCGCGAGCGGAGCGATGTGGACGAGCACGGCCGTTGCGTCGTCGGGGTCGACGGCGGCGTCGTGCTCGTCGACCCGCTTGCCGGCCGCGTCGGTCACGGTGATCGCAGGGCCGTCCGGCAAAGCGACGGGTTCGTCGAATTGTATCCGCACCGTCGCGGGAGGACCGCTGACGGTGGCGCCCGCGGCCGGCACTGCGGTCAGGATGTAGGCGTGCGCGCTCGCCGGCGATGCGCCGGCCAGCACGGCCACCAGTATAGCGAGCGCCGGGACGAGCCGCGTTTTCATGGTGCGCGGACCGCCTTCGACGAACGCAACGCGAGCCCCACGCTCCGCTGTTATCGCCGCATCAGTGGAACCGCACGCCGACCTCGAACTCGCGGGGCGGCGCGAAGTGGTTGCCCTGCGCGTTCAGGAAGGTCACCATGTACCGGTCGTTGTTGAGGTTTTGAATATCCACCGTCAACGCGGCTGCCGGCGAGATCGCGAAGCCCTCCTCGACGTTGAGGGTCGTGTGCGGCGTGAACTTACACGGGCCGCCGATATTCAAGGCGTAGCCGGGACCGGCGCACGTGATGGTCGCCGGATTTAGGGTCGTCGACAGGCCACTGCCGTACTCGGCGTCGGCCGAGAACCATCCGCCGTGCGTGTTGGGTAAGAGCACGCCGGCCGCCCCCGACCACCGCTCTTCGTGGTCGGCCGGCGTGTAGCCGGTGGGCGCACCGAAGCACGGTGCAAGCAATTGCGTTTCGCAGCCGCTGTTCAGCGAGATGACGTGCGCCCCGGAGACGTACCAGCGGCCGTTGCGTGGCAGCGGGTGGACGTAGTTCAGCGCCTCCTGGGACAAGCGGCCCAGTTGGTAATTGATGTCCTGATGCAGCAGCGTGACGCCGACTTGCGTGTCGTCGATGAGGTCGTTCGCGTTCTTCTGCCACACGCGGAACCCAAGATCGCCCGCGCCGACCGGAATGTGTCCGCCTAACTCGAGGTCGGTGTCGCGCTCCGGTAGCAAGTCGAATTGGGCCACCGCCGGCAGCAAGGGCAAATTGAGTTGGTAGGAAGCCAGCGGGCTGACGTTCTCCAGCGAGAACGGCTCGAAGAACCGCCCGATGTACGCGTACATGCTCGCGCGGTCGCCCCAATAACGCGTGAGCTTGAAGCGCGGGCTGAAGCCTCCGAAGCCTTCGTCGTATGCCGTCGACGCGATGTTGAAGAAGTCGTAACGCATGCCGTAGTCGATACCCCAGATGTCGCTCATGCGCCAACTGTCCTGAAGGTAAGACTCGTAGGTATTGCCGATGTTCGGCGAGTTGTCGACGACCGTGATCGGCGCGTCGGGCGTTGCCGGCGTGAGCACCGGTGCGAGGAAGTTGCCGGGCTGCAGGGTGACCCCGTAGTACTTCAGGACGCGCGTCGTGTCATACTCGACACCCGCAGCGACTTTGTGTCTGCCGAAGCTTTGGTTGTAGTCCACCTGGAAGATGTAGTCGACCGCCGTCCGGGTGTCGGCGAGCGAATAGCCGCAGGTGGTCGGCAGAAAACTCGAGTTCACGGTCCCGGGGGTATAGGCCGTGGCACAATCGGTTGACGAACCGCCATTCCCGTACGGTGGTGCCTCGACGTTGAGCGCCTCGCCGTACGCGAAGTCGTTGTTCGGGTCGCCGAAGTCCTGAATTCGCGAGACCTTGTACGCCGGACCGAACGTCAACGCGCCCGTGTCACCGATGGCATGGTGGTACTGCAGCGCGAGGAACGTATCGGCTTGCGTCTCGCTGTCGTCGGTGTCGGCCGGTTCACCGTTGGCGACGTCGTTCGGAATTTGGTACGAGCTCGCGCTGTTGATGAACGTGATGTCGGTGAAGTTGTTGCCGCCCGCAGGTAGCGTGAAACGAGCGAATTGGCCGGTTGACGCGGCGTTGTTATGCGGTGAGTCGAAATTCGGCGGATCGAGGCCGCGCGTCGTCTGCGTGCCCGAGAGCGCGATGTCGAAACCGCCGCCGCCGGGAAGCGGCGCGTGGTATCCGAGCGTGCCGTTTAGCGTGGTATAGGAGCCGAGCGAGAAGTTGCCGTCGAATCCGGGTGCCCCCGTTCCGGCGCGCGTCGCCATGTTGAAGACCGAGCCGAAGCGCATGCCGTACTGCGCCGGATACGCGCCCTCGATGAGATCGACGAAGGACAGATCGTTCAAATCGATCTCGCCGCCGATGTCGCGGTTGAGCTCCTGCGGCAGCGCTACGCCGTCGAGCATGTAATTGATCACGCCGTGATCGCCGTTCATGTGCACGACGCCGTTGGCTCCGCGCACCGCGCCCGGCATCTGGATCTCCATGCTCGGGAAGCTGTTGTTGAACGGCAGCTGCTGCAAGGCGGTGCTGTTGAGCACGACGTCGCTGCCGGTGCCTTGAATGACGGAGGTGGGCACTTGCGGAACGCTGCCCACGACCGTTCCGATGACCTGCGATTGCGCAGCGACTGCGACGGTGACGTTACTGCCGCCGCCGCCGAGGTCGACGCTGGCGGTTCCGATCAGGTCTCCGCTTTTGGCGGTGATGCTGTACGTACCGATCGCGAGCGGCGGAAATGCGAAGTGGCCGTGGGCGTCGGCGGTCGTGCTGACGGTGTGTTGGTTGCCGGTCGCGGTCACTTGCGCGCCGGCCACGGGAGCGCCGGCGTTCGTGATCGTCCCGGTGAGGAACCCGTAGGCGTCGGCGGCGTAGGCACCGGCCGTGCACACAAAGATCGAATAGCAAATAATGAATGCGGTGCGCGCGCAGCGCAGCAGAGCAGAGTTCATGGTCGTCCTCGTGGAGTTAGCAGCAAAAAAACGCGCGCGTCGGCGCGGCGGGTTCAGGCTGCTAGCGGCGGCGGACGATAACGGAAGGAAAAGGGCGTTCGGCGTAGCGCCAAGGCCACCGGACCGCGGTCGGCCGCGATACCGTTGACGATGCCGCGGCCGAAGGCGGCGGGAAGCGTCGCCCAAACCAGGTCCAGCACCAGCTCGAGGATTCGGCGCTTGCAAAACGTGACGATGAGTGCGCCGAACAACGCGGCCAAGACGCCGGCCAAGATGCCGATGAAGAGGTCACCGCGGGACAGCGGAGCGCCTTCGGCAAGCTGCGTTAAGGTGCAAAAACCGAATTGCGACGCGAACGCCATCGAAGCGAAGCCGGCGCCGCGGCCCTCGAAGGGCAATGCCCGTACGAGTGATGCGATGCGCGCCTGACGCTCGCCGTTCGGCAGCATCCGCGCAGCTGCGAGTAAGCAGGCGAGCGCGGCCGCCACAAAACCGGCCAGATATTCGTGGCGCTGCCAGAAGCTGACGGTAGCAGCGGCACTCCAGCCGAGGTCCGAGGCCTCCGAGAGCAAGTGCACGACCGTCCCGAAAAGGGCCGCAAACGACAGAAATGCCAAGCCCGCAGCAGCGGAATAGCGAGGGTGTCCTGACCTCATGCCGCCATCTTCCCCTGCACCATGTGTCCGAGGTGTTTTCTAATGATAGCCGATTATCATTTTTTGCGGGGCCGTCGTGATTTAGGGCTGCCGCGCAAATGCGTTTAGATGGCTTCGACCCGCGTGATCTCCGGGACGTCCTCGCGGACGACGGCCTCGATGCCGTTCTTCAGCGTGAGGTGCGAGGCGGGGCAGCCGCCGCAGGCGCCCAGCATTTGGACGTAGGCGGTGCCGTCCTCGACGCGGATCAACCACACGTCGCCGCCGTCGGCGGCGATGGCGGGGCGAATGCGATCGAGGGCGGCATCGATGCGTTCCTCGAGCGGCGTCAGCGTTCGTCCGGTCATACGATCGTCCTAACTCGTGCACGGCGGCGAAAATTTGCAAGCAAGCGACAAAGGTCGGCTTGAGAGGAGCGTTCGTTCGCGGGGCGGTAGCGCAGCCGCCAGTGGAACCAGCAAGGTAACCGGCCGTGCTCTTCGGCGCCATCGACGTTGGGACCAACTCGATCCATTTGATCGTCGTCGAATTCGATTCGACGTTCGATACTACGCGCGTCGTCTACAAGGATCGCGAGATGGTGCGTTTGGGCAGCGACGACGCGCTCGAACGCGGCCGTCTCTCGCCCAAAGCGATGGTCAAGGGCATCGATGCGATCGCGCGTTTCGTCACGGCGGCGCACGCGCGCGGCGCGGAGCGCGTGCGTGCCGTAGCGACGAGCGCGGTGCGGGAAGCGGACAACGGCGATGAGTTCCGGGCTCAAGTCGAAGTGCAGGCCGGCATCGCGCTCGAGATCCTGAGCGCCCAAGAAGAAGCGCGCCTGATCCACCTCGGCGTCGCCAACGGCTTTCCGATCTACGACCGGCTGGCATGCATCATCGACATCGGCGGCGGTTCGACCGAGTTCATCGTCGCCGACGGCGAGCGGCCGTTTCTGCTCGACAGCGTGAAGCTCGGCAGCCTGCGGCTCTACGATCGCTACCTGCGCGGGAAATCGCCGCAGCGCGGTACGCGCGAACTCAATCGTCACATCCTCGCGACGCTGGGGCCGCTGATCGATCGCGTGCGCCGGTATCGCCTCGATCTGACGATCGGCACGTCGGGCACGATCATGGGTCTGGCCGCACTCGACGCCGCGGCGCGCGGCCTCGCCGTGAGCCGCGTTCACGGATACACGCTCACGCGCGAACGGCTGGAGGTCTTGCAGCGCCAGATGCTGGCGATGAGCGAGGGCGAGCGCCGCCGCATGCCCGGGATGAACCCGCGCCGCGCCGACATCATCGTGGCCGGCAACGCGATCCTGATCGCGGCGCTGGCGCAGCTCGGGCGCGACGACATCGTCGTCTGCGAGCGCGCGCTGCGCGACGGCATCATCGTCGACATGGTTGCCCAAGACCGTGCGCTCGCCGACCGATTGGGTGACGAACGCGTGCGCCGCATCGAGGCGATCGAAGCGCTGGCGCACCACTACGAGCACATGGGCGGGCACCAGCGCCACGTCGGGCGGCTGGCGCTCGTGCTGTTCGAACGGCTCGCCGTCGTGCACCAGCTCGCACCGTCCGATCGCGACATCCTCTATGCCGCGGCGATCCTGCACTCGATCGGCCGCTTCGTCGCCGAGAGCGCGCATCACAAGCATTCCGCGTACCTGATCCGCAATTCGCCGCTCCCCGGCTGGCGCGGCGACGAGCGCGAGCTCGTGGCCCAGGTCGCGCGGTACTACCGCAAAGCGATGCCCAAGCCCAGCCATCCCGAGTTCACCGCGTTGCAACCCGCGGAAAGGCGCCGCGTCGAGGCCTTGGCGTCGATCTTGAGAATCGCCGACGGACTCGACGAGCGCGAGCTCGGCGTGGTCGGCGACGTCACGGTTCGGCGCGACGACGGACGAATTACGATCGTCGCGCAGGCCGAGGGTGACGTCTCGGGCGAACTGGGCGCTGCGATGTTCAAGGCTGACCTGTTCGAACGAACCTTCGGCGTCCGGGCGACGTTCGAGTCGGCCGTACCGGAGCCGCGGCCATGATCGCCGCGCCGGCGCGGAAGAAGATCTTGCTCGTCGACGACGAGGCGGCGATCGTCCAGTCGTTGCGCTACAATCTCGAGCGCAGCGGCTACACGGTCACCGCGGCCGGCGACGGCCGCACGGCGGTCGCCTTGGCGGCCAGCGAGCAGCCGGACCTCGTGATCCTCGACATCATGCTGCCGCTGCTGGACGGGATCGAGGCCTGCAAGGAGATCCGCAAGGTTTCGAGCGTCCCGATCATCATGCTGACCGCCAAGGACCAGGAATTCGACAAGGTGCTGGCCCTCGAGCTCGGCGCCGACGACTACGTGACGAAGCCGTTTTCGCTGGGCGAGATCATCGCGCGGGTCAAGGCCCGCCTGCGGCGCTCGGAGGTCGATCTCGAGGCACGTGACGAGTCGATAACGATCGGGGAGATCACGATCGACCGGTCGCGCCAGCGCCTGGTGGTGCGCGGCGAAACCGTCGCGCTGGCGCCTAAGGAATTCCGGCTGCTGCACGTGCTGATGGAGAATCGCGGCCGCATCGTCACGCGCCAGATGCTGCTCGAAAAGGTCTGGGGCTACGACTTCGAGGGCGAACACCAAACGATCAGCGTCCACATTCGCTGGTTGCGCGAAAAGATCGAGGTCGACCCGAACAACCCGCGGCACATCATCACGGTGCGCAGCCGTGGATACATGTTCCGCGAGTAGCCGATAATGCTCGACTCGGCCTTGGTTGCCCTCGCCGGCGCCGTGGCGGGGGCGGCGATCGCGATTGTCGCGCTTCGCCGGCCGAGCGGAGGGGCGCACTCGAGCCAAACGGCGACGTTCTCGCAGCCTGGGCCGTATGACGACCGGCGCACGACGTTGGTTCTGGCCGCGCTGCCGTTGCCGGCCTTGCTCGTGGACTCCGGCGGCATCGTACGCTTCGTCAATCCGGCGGCCGAAGCGCTGTTCGGCATCGAGTCTGCGCGAGCGGTAGGGCGAGCGATGATCATCGTCGTGCCGTCGGTCGTCATGGAGCGGCACGTCGTCGCGGCGATCAACGGAACGACCTCGAGCAGCGAGATTACGATCGGCGATCCCGCTCACGAGCGGACGCTGGCGATTACCGCGCATCCGTTCGAGGGCGGGGCGTTGACCGTGGCGTCCGATCGGACCGATTTCTTGGCGCTCGAACACGTGCGGCGTGAATTCGTAGCCAACGTTTCTCACGAGTTGCGGACGCCGCTCTCGGCGATCAAGCTCATGCTGGAGACGCTGCTCGTTTCCGACGACGATGCCGACGCTCGCGCGATGTTTCTGCCGCAAGCAGCGCGCGAGGTAGAGCGGATGATCCGGCTCGTCGAGGACCTGCTGGAGCTCGCCCGGTCGGAGTCCGGCAGCTTGCTGCTGCGCCGCGAAGTCTTCGACTTGACCGATGTTGCGACGTCGGTGGTGAACACGTTCGCGCAACGGTCGGTAACCTCCGGAGTGGAGCTCGATTTGGAAGCGCCTGAACCGGTGTACGTGGATGCCGATCTCCACCGGCTCACCCAGGTGGCGTTGAATTTGCTCGACAACGCGTTGCGTCACACGCCGGCGGGTGGTACCGTTTCGGTCGAGGTATCCGCAGAGGGAAACGCAGCGGTGTTACGCGTCCGCGACACCGGGCGCGGGATCCCCTATCACGATCTGCCGCACATCTTCGAGCGCTTCTACGTGGTTGACCGGTCCCGGTCGCGCGAGCATGCCGGCACCGGTTTGGGGCTGTCGATCGCCAAGCACTTGATCGAGGCCCACGGGGGCACCCTGACGGCTAGCTCACGGTACGGGCGCGGTGCAACGTTCGAGTTCCGCCTGGCACTGGTTCCACCGCCCGAGGATCAAACATTAAGCGTTCTTAAGCAAGAGGTAGCGTCGTCTTAGCATTGTGATGCCACCATGCCCCGGTGACCGCGGCCGTGCATCGGACGAAAAACATTGGATTCTGTCAATATCGACGATCTTAAAGCAGATGTTAGCATCAGATCCGAAAGACATGGCAAGAACTCCGGTCGTCGCGCGTTTCCCGCAGCCTAAGATGCAAGGTCGTTCAGCTGCGTTCTCGCGTGCAGCCGTCGCATTGAAGTTTCGCCTGATTGACGATCCAACGCGGCGGTCCCAAGCGCCGGCGGTGGTGGGTGCGCTCGGAGTGCCGTTCTCACGTGGTGTGGTAGGCATCTAGGTTTGCTCGGCCAATCCTAAATTTACATTAAGGACCATCTGGCAGCACGGCGATATGCTACTTTCTTGCTTATGCGTATCGCGTACCATGCCGCCTTAGACGACACGCGAATGGCGGTTTTGCGCCTCGGGGCCCTTACCGTTGACGCCGTCCGTTCGTCCTATCGGGCGCTCGAGCGGCGTGACGCCTCGCTAGCGGCGCGCGTGGTCGCCGGTTACGACCAAATCGATAGCATGCGGCGTAGCATCGAAGCCGCGTGTATCGAGTTGCTTTGGAAGCAACAGCCGGTTGCCGGCGAATTGCGAGCCGTGGCGGGCATGCTGCAAATCGCGACCGATATCGAGCGCGCATGTTACTATGCAGTTGATATTGCAAAGGCTGCCATCACGCTCGACGATCTGCCAAGCCGGCCCGCTTGGCGGGAACTTGGGCAGCTTGCAGAGGCGTCGCTTGCGATGCTCGATGACGCCGTGCGCGCCTACCGCGAAGAGGCACCCGGGGTGGCAGACGAGGTATTGGCGCGGGCGGACGAGGTCGACGTGCTCTACCGATCAGGCATACAAGCCCTGGAAGGTGCGATGGCCGCGGACACCACCGTTATCCCTGCCGCAACGAAGCTGCTGTTTGCGTTGGAGGATCTGGAGCGGGTGGGGGATCGGGCTCAGAACATCGCTTGGAAAGTCAAGGAAGTCTATGAGCCGTAGCCGTCCAGTACGATGGCCTTAATCTAATCTTTAGCGAATTTTGCTATGTTGTCGTCGTTTGTATCTCCGCCGTAATCATTTGTAGAAAGGGACCAATTTCTATGTTTCGGATGACGCGAGGCCGATCGTTGGCCGCACTGGCCGGTACGCTCGCGGTAGCCACGGCTGCATTTCCCGCTCTTGCAGCCACGCAGCTCACAGGAGCCGGTTCGACGTTTGACTACCCATTTTTTTCTAAGGCGTTCTACCAGTACAGCCAGAACAACTCAAATGTCACCGTCAATTATCAGTCAATCGGCAGCGGCGGCGGCATCGAACAGTTCACGGCCAAGACCGTCGACTTCGGGGCCACCGACGTTCCGATGACGTCCCAAGAGGTGCAACGGGCCGGCGGCGGCGTGCTGCAAGTCCCGATCGCGCTCGGCGGTGTGGCGATGACCTATAATCTTCCGACGGTGAAAGCACTACGCTTGACCCGGGAAAATGTTGTCGACATGTACCTTGGCAAGATCACTAAGTGGAACGACCCAGCGCTGAAGAAAATCAATCCCGGGGTCGATCTCCCGGACCTGGCTGTCATCCCCGTGAACCGCTCGGATGGTTCAGGCACGACGTACATTGTCACCGATTTTATGAGCACGGTCTCGCCGGAATTTAAGACGAAAGTCGGCGTCGGCAAAAGCGTCCAGTGGCCGGCAGCGGGTTCGGTGGGTGGCAAAGGCAACGAAGGGGTTGCCGGCTCCGTCAAGCAAACGCCGGGCGCTATCGGGTACGTTGAGTTAGCATACGCGCTCGAGAATAAGATGACGCAGGCCGCGATCGAGAACAAAGCAGGCAAGTTTGCGATCTGCACCACTGCCGGCGTTAAGGCCGCAGCTGCAACGCGCCCCGACGTCAATGCGACCAACTTTTCGATCGTCGATGCGGCCGGAGCTGATTCGTGGCCGATTTCCGGCTACAGTTGGGTCGTGGTCTATCAAAACCCCCAGGACAAGGCGCGTGCCAAGATGACGAAAGACGTCCTTGCATGGACCGTCACGAAAGGCCAAGCGATCGCCGGAACCTTGGATTACGTCCCCCTCCCTGAAAACGTTCAGGCGACCGCGATGAAAACCCTTAGCCAGATCAGCCTCTAGGCGCAATATCGCAGGACAGAGCCGCTGTGAACCCATGGGTTCCGCGGCTCCTCCTATTTCTCAGGTTTTTCAATATCTAGGATCATCCGAGAGAGGACCCGTTAGCAGGCTCCCATGACCAGAACAACCCCGACGACTCCGCCGATAACGCCGGCAGCATCGGCTGGCCGTGCTGACCGCGCATTTTTCATAACACTGTGGGCGGCGGTGACGATTTTTACTGCGACTGCCGTCGGATTGTTCATCCAGTTAGTCAATGGATCGTGGCAATCGCTGACGACATTCGGCTTCGGTTTCATCGTCGACAGTCAATGGAACCCGGTTACCGGACATTTCGGTGCGTTACCGATGATTTACGGAACTGTTGTCAGCAGCTTCATAGCGATCGCGTTCGCGGCCGTGATCGGCATTGGGGCGGCGACGTACCTCGCCGAATTCGCCCCGAGGCAGATCGCAGACCCGCTGGCTGCTCTCGTCGAACTTCTCGCCGCCGTCCCAAGCGTCGTTTACGGGCTATGGGGCCTCTTCGTACTCGTACCGATCCTTCGTGCATTCGTAGACCCTTTTCTACAAGCCCACTTTGGCTTTCTCCCGATCTTCACTGGTCCGATCTACGGCGTCGGCTTACTGACCGCCGGCATCATTCTCGCGATTATGATTTTGCCCACGGTTAGCGCAATATCGCGCGACGTCATACGTGCCGTTGGCCGCGAACAGCGCGAAGGAGGCATCGCCCTCGGTTCCACGCGGTGGGAAACGACCTGGCGAATTGTTCTTCCCGCAGCCAGAACGGGAATTTTCGGTGCATGCGTACTGGCGCTCGGCCGCGCCCTTGGAGAAACGATCGCCGCAACGATGGTCATCGGTAACAAATCGGTTATCGCTGCTTCGCTCTTCGCGCCGTCCTATACCCTGTCGAGCGTAATCGCCAACGAATTCACCGAGGCGACCTCCGACATCTACATTAGCTCCCTTATTGAACTCGGCCTGATACTTTTCATCATAAGTTTCATCGTAAACGGTGCGGCACGGCTGCTTGTAAACAGCGTCTTTAGCCGAAACGAGGGGCGATGATGGACACGGCGGAACCTGCATCTATGGCTGGGGTGGTAGGCAAAAGAGATCCGGGCGTGACCGCGCGTTACATCGGCGGCAACGCGTGGATTGGTTTTACGATACTGTGCATCCTTATCGCAGCCGGCGCCCTTATTGCGATCCTCGGCTACGTTGCGCTGCAAGGTGCCTCAAGCATCAACTGGGCCTTCGTAACCGCACTTCCCCGCCCGGTCGGTGTAACCGGTGGCGGCGTCGCAAATGGTATCGTCGGCAGCCTCATCATCGTCGGTATAGCGACCGTTATGGCCGTCCCGATCGGTGTATTAACCGGTGTCTACCTCGCGCTCTTCGGGCGAAACGCATTCGCGGAAGGTCTGCGGTTGCTGGCGGACGTGCTTGCTGGAATTCCCAGCATCGCGATTGGCCTCTTCGCGTACACGTTGTTCGTCGCACCCTTCAAGCATTTCTCGGCAGTGTCCGCTTCGGTAGCCTTTGCCATCATCATGTTGCCGCTCATCATTCGGACAACCGAAGACGCCGTGCGTACCGTTCCGCGGGCCATCCGGGAGGCCGGCTTCGCGCTGGGACTTTCGCAGTTTTCAACAACGATAAAAATCGTGCTGCCCGCTGCGCAAGGCGCGATCTTGACGGCCATCCTTCTCGGCGTCGCTCGGGTCACTGGTGAAACCGCGCCATTGCTCTTTACGGCCTTCGGTAGTCAATTTTGGGAATTGAATCCGACGCACCCGATGGCGGAACTCTCGTTACAAGTGTTCACGTACGCCATCTCCCCATATGACGACTGGCATCGGCAAGCGTGGGCTGGGGCGCTGCTGCTTACCCTGGCCGTTTTTGCACTCAATCTGCTGGCGCGTGCTGCACTACGATTGGGGAGGCGATGAACCCGCAATACGCCCTTGAAGAGCGCAATGTCTCCGCCGAGAACATTGCCCTTGAAACGCGTGATTTATCCGTTTTCTACAAGGGGAAAAAACTCGCAGTTGCAGATGTGTCGATGTCGTTTCCCCGCAACGCCATTACGGCGTTGATCGGACCGTCGGGTGCCGGCAAGTCCACTCTTCTGCGCGCGCTCAATCGGATCCATGAACTTGCCGTTGATGCTAGCGTCGAGGGTGCGGTGCTTTTTGGCGGCCATGACATTTATGAGCGTGGCATCGATGCAGTGGCCGTACGGCAGCGAATCGGAATGGTGTTCCAGCAGGCGGCACCTTTTCCGACGATGTCGATCATCGACAACGTCACTGCGGGAATACGCTTGCGGGGTATACTTAATGGTCGGAAGCCGCTGGATATCGCTGAAAAGGCCCTCCGTCAAGCAGTGCTCTGGAATGAAGTCAAGGACGTTTTGAACCGTCCCGGCATTTCGCTATCCGGTGGTCAACAGCAACGGCTTTGCATTGCGCGAGCGCTCGCGGTCGAGCCGACAATCTTATTGCTCGACGAAGCGACCTCGGCGCTCGATCCGATATCGACGCTGCAAATTGAAGAACTCATGCAAGAGTTGGTCAAGGAATATACATTGATCGCGGTCACCCACAACATGCAGCAAGCGGCGCGCGTGTCTGACTTTACGGCGTTTTTGATGGGTGACGAACATGGAGTCGGCCGTTTGATCGAAGTCGATCGGACGAACACCATCTTCACCAAGCCGCACGACAAACGAACAGAAGATTACATCACGGGTCGTTTCGGATGAGTTCTCGAGGACGTCATAACTTGAGATATCACCATGATCAGTGAACAGCCCGATCCCGTGACTGACGAGAAATACAAAGTCGTCGCGGAAAACGTTGACGTCTATTACGGGGCTTTTCACGCGATTAAGAACGCGAGTCTTCAGATGAAGGAGCACGCGGTAACAGCGCTCATCGGACCTTCCGGCTGCGGAAAGTCGACCTTTCTGCGCGCCATCAACCGTATGCACGACATGACGATCGGCGCCCGCGTTACAGGCAGCATACGGCTTGATAATGTGGACGTTTACGCTCCCCACACCGACCCGATTGACATACGGCATCGAATTGGCATGGTCTTTCAACGACCGAATCCGTTTGCCAAAAAGGTCTACGATAATGTGCTTTATGGGCCGATGGTTTTCGGCGAACGCAATAAGGCCAAACTTGACGAGATCTGCGAAACATCTTTGCGACGAGCTGCTCTTTGGGATGAAGTTAAGGATCGCCTAAATGATTCTGCTTTGTCGCTTTCGGGAGGGCAGCAGCAGCGTCTGTGCATCGCGCGTTGCCTCGCTGTCAATCCCGAAGTCATTTTGATGGACGAACCTGCCTCAGCGCTCGATCCGATTGCGACGTCGAAAATCGAAGACTTGATCGAACAACTTAAAAGTGAGTTCACCGTTGTGATTGTCACGCATTCGATGCAGCAGGCGGCGCGCATTTCGGAAATTACCGCATTCTTTCATCTCGGTGAGATCGTCGAGGTTGGAACCACCCAGCAGATCTTTACTAAGCCGCGAGAAAAGCGTACCGAGGATTACGTCACGGGTCGCTTCGGGTAGGCGACTGCAAATAGCTCTATCGTTCGGTAGGTTCCTAGCCAGCGGCTATAAAGCCATAAAGCCGCACCTGTGCTTGTCATGTCCGGTTCTTTTGCCTGAAAAATCGGGAGCGTTAACCATGTGGAGTAGGACGCCTATCGTGATCCATACGGGCGACGGAAGCTGGTGGGCCTCGTTACGCGAAATAATGGCGGTGTTGCGGCAGCACCAATAGCCTCATGAGACCGGCGCATTTCGATCAGGAAATCGCGAATACAGTGGGTGGAATATCGTATGGGGAAGGCGCGGTAGATGCGCGTGATGCGGCGTCCGGTCGTGCGCTTGGGGTGGCTATGTTGAGCTGACCGGGTATGCCGGCGCGCTTTCGCTCTACTAAGCGCGCAGGGAAAGTGGACTCATCGATCGTCTGGCAGAAGGCCTCACGGCCTATCGGCAAGCAGCTTGGTAAGCTGCTACGCCTGCCATTTCCGTCAGCCGCCGACGCGGGCGGGATGAAGAACGGCTTGGATCAGGTCACCATATAAGGTTTGGAGGAGGGAGTTATGACCACAGCATTTGGGCTCATCCTCGTTGGTGAAGACGAATCGGAGCCAGCCGAAACCGCGACCCAACTCGCCGTCGAACTCGCAGCGCGGGAGCCAGGGTCGCACGTGGTGTTCTGCCATGTCGTTGACACGAGTCTGCTCTACGACCGCGCGCAGATCTATGGCTATGATGCGATGCCGATCCACGTCAACATCAAGGACGAGATGGGCGTCGTCCTTGCTCGCGCCGCTGAGTTGGCCGCAAAGAAGCACGTCGACTGCGAGCAGTTAATCCTCGACGGCAACCCGCTCATGAAGTTTCTCGAGTTGGCCCAAAAGCGGAATGCGAATCTCATCGTCATCGGCAGTCACGGGCGCCGCGGGCTGCAGCGCTTGTTCCTCGGCAGTTTCGCCGAGCACGTCGTCCGCAGGAGCCATTGCCCGGTCCTCATC
>JBEKXE010000055.1:0-25897 GCA_049512335.1 Candidatus Lustribacter sp. | reverse complement strand
GTACTTCGTCGATTCCCACGCGGTCGCGGCCGACGGCGAGTAGTAGAACGTCAGGAAGATACCGGTGACGATCTGCAGGATCATCGCGAACACGGTCGCGCTGCCGAAGGCGTACCAGTAACTCGCGCCGCCGGGGACGTCCTCGGTGAGGAAGTCCTTCGTCATCGAGACGATGCCGGTGCGCTGATCGAGCCAATCTAACATGTTATTCTCCGCTCAGCCGATGCGCAGGACGACGAGGTCGGGCGTGTCTTGTTTGTACTCGATCCAGGTGAGCTCGGCTTTGCCGTTCAGGTCGCGCAGCGGCAGCGGGTCGAGCCCGCGCGGCGCCGGGCCGGCGAGATGCGTGCCGATGTTCGAGTATTCCGAACCGTGGCACGGGCAGACGAACTTGTTCTGAGCCTGCACCCACGAGTAGCGGCAGCCGAGGTGCGGACAGATCGGGCTGAAGATCGTGAAGCCCATGTTGACGATCGGGTACGACACGCCGGTGCCGGCCGCGAACAGCTCGGGCCGGTCCTTCTTGAACTGGGCGAGGTCCGCTTTGACCGCCCACACGAATTCTTCGTCGTCTTCCGGCGGCAGGTAGCCGTCGACTCGATGCAAGGTGAACGTCACCTTGATCGGGTTGTCGGTGGCCTTTTGCAGCGCCGAGAACTCGTCGGGCGTCAGCGGCGACCATTGGTTGCTCACGGCTTCGCCGGCCGGGATCAGCGAGGTGATCAGCGGGACGGCCAGCCCCAGGCTGATCACGCCGCCCAGCGCGATCACGGCGTTGACCATAAAGGTCCGCCGGCTCTGCTCTTCCGGGGTCCCCGGATCTTTGTAGGCCTCGGCCTCTGCGTGTGCCATCTCTCTCCTAAATGTGCGGTCGCCGGACCGGCGCTTGGGAAACTATACGGCCTCGGTCGGACAAACTCACGTACTTTCGTAGCGCCGCTTTGACGGTTCCTCTCCGGCGCTAGAGGTCAGGAGGAGCAGCTCACCACGATCGGCGGGCGCCCCGGGGGGGAGGGCCGGTCGAATGCGGCGACCTCGGGGTCGTCGCTGTATGGCCTGCGCAGGGCGGCGAGGAGCCTGCGCACCGGTTCGTCGTCGCCGGCCTCGGCCGCGGCGATGGCCTCCTGCGCCAGATGATTTCGCAGGACGATCCTGGGATTGACGGCGTTCATCGCCGCCGCGCGTTCGGCCGCCGGGCGCGTTTCGCGCTCGAGCCGCCACTCGTAGCGGTCGATCCACGCGGCCGCCTCGGACGTGCCGCCGAGGGCCAGCAGCAGCGCTTCGCGATGCGCTTGGGCCAGTTCGTTCGCGCCGGCCGCTTCGGCCGCGGTGCGGATGTCGGCGAGCATACGGAACGTGCGCGTGAAGTCGGACGCGGCCGCCGCCATCGCGCTGCGCAGCTCTTGGCCGAGGGCGTCGTCCTCCGGCTCGAGCACGGCGAGCCCGAGCTTGGCGCGCGTGCGCTCCAAAAACGTTTCACGCAGCACCGGGACGTAGCCCGCGATCGCCGTCTCGAGCTGCGCCGGTTCGATGATCCCCGCCAACGCGTTGGCCAGCGCGTAGGCGTTCCACAGCCCGATGCCGGGCTGCTTGTCGAACGCGTAGCGCCCGCCCTGATCGCTGTGATTGCAGATGTGCCCGGGATCGTAGCCTTCCATGAACCCGTAGGGACCGTAGTCGAGGGTGAGGCCGAGGATCGAGAAGTTGTCGGTGTTCATCACGCCGTGCATGAAGCCGACGCTCTGCCATTCCGCCATCAGCCGCGCCGTGCGTTTCAGCACCGCCTCGAAGAAGCGGATGTAGCGGTCCTCGCCGTGCCCGCACTCCGGATAGAAGCGGTCGATGATGAAGTCGGCCAGGATCCGGATCGCGTCGTGCTCGCCGCGTGCGGCGAATATCTCGAACGAGCCGAAACGCACGAACGATTGCGCGAGCCGCACGACGATCGCCGCCTGCTCGATGCTCTCGCGAATGACCTGGTCGTCGTTCGTCACCATCGCCAGCGCGCGCGTCGTCGGGATGCCGAGCGCGTCCATCG
The DNA here is from genome assembly GCA_049512335.1 of Candidatus Lustribacter sp. Classification (GTDB taxonomy): domain Bacteria; phylum Vulcanimicrobiota; class Vulcanimicrobiia; order Vulcanimicrobiales; family Vulcanimicrobiaceae; genus Lustribacter. The sequence continues at coordinate 23,859 of JBEKXE010000055.1, read as the reverse complement.
CCTCGCTGGCCAGAAATTCGCGAATCGTCGAGCGCAGCACCGCGCGTCCGTCGGCAAAGCGCGAATACGCGGTTTGTCCCGCGCCCTTGAGCTGGATCTCCCACGGCTCGCCGCGCGCGTTGGTGATCTCGCCCAGCGTGATCGCGCGGCCGTCGCCGAGCTGTCCCGCCCACACGCCGAACTGGTGGCCGCCGTAGAGCGCGGCCAGCGGCTGCATGTCGCGCAGCAGCGCGGTGCCGCTCGCGATGCGGATGAAGTCGTCACGCGTCAGCTCGCTCGGGCGCAGATCGAGCAATGCGGCCGCGTCGGGGCTGGCCGCGACCAGCCGCGAACCGGCCAGCCCGTCGGGGGTGCGCGATTCGAAGAACCGCTCGCCGAGCGCGGCAAAGCTATTGCTGAAGCGCAGCTCCTCGAGGGCGATTTCCGGGGTCAGCGCGACGGTCATTGCAGGCTTCAACCGCTGGAGTGGGTAGGGAGGGTTTCATGCGAGCGTATCTGTTGGGCATAGCAACCGTCCTCGTGGTTCTCATCGCCGGCGCGTTCGTGCTGGTGTGGTTCGGCCTCGTTCCGGCGCGCGCGGACCAGCCGCCGATGCCGGGCGAGAAGTGGATCGCGAACCACTCCCTCAACGCCACGATCCGGCGCGAAGAGCCGCAACCGCCGTATCCGTACGGCCCCGTCACCGACGCCACGCTCATCGCCGGCGTCAAGGCCTACATTGCGAACTGCGCGGTCTGCCACGGCAGCGCCGGCTCGCCGCAATCCAACATCTCCAAAGGCATGTATATTAAGCCGCCACAGTTCACGCGCCACACGCCCAGCGACGATCCCGAAGGCGAGGATTACTGGAAGATCGAGCACGGCATCCGCTTCAGCGCCATGCCGTCGTTCGCGGGCGCGCTCGACGAAGCGACGATCTGGGACATCGTCTACTTCATCAAGCACGGCACGAAAGATCTGCCGCCCGAAGCCGATACCGTCTGGCATCAGACGCACGGGGATTGACGATGAATCGTCTGTCGCGCCGTTCGGCACTAGCGCTCGGTCTCGCCGCCACGGCTGCGCCGCTCGTCGCGCGTGCGCAAACGCTTGCGCCGTTGCGCGTGGCGTATCAGCCCTATGAATACAGCGCGCAAGTGCTCTACGCGCGCGAGATCGGTTCGTTCGCGAAAGCCGGGATCGACGTCACGCTCCAAGAGATCGCCTACGGTTCGGCGTTGGCCACCGCGGTGGCGGCCGGAGCCGCCGACATCGGCATCGCGACGATCACCACCCTCGCGCTCGCGCATTCGCGCAACGTGCCGTTCGTGATCGTGGCGCCGGGCGCCGAGTTCAACGCCGCCCGCAAGCCGACGGGGTTTTTGATGGTTGGTAATCAGACCGGCATCAAGACGGCCAAGGACATGGCCGGCAGGGTCGTCGGCACGCCCGGGCTCGCGACGATGGGCGACTACGGCGTGCGGTACTGGGTCGACGCGAACGGCGGCGATTCGTCGACGCTGAAGTTCCAGGAAATGCCGTTCTCGCAGATGCCGGCGGCGTTCGCCACCGGCCGCATCGACGCGGCGTTCATCGGCGAGCCGTATCTCGAAGAGGCGATGAAGGTCGCGCATCCGCTCGCACGCGAGATGGACGCGCTGGGCAAAGACTACGTCATCACGGCCTGGTTCGCCACCACGTCGTGGGCCGCGGCGCATCCGGATCTCGTCGCGCGCTTCGGCGCGGCGCTGGCTGAAGCATCAGCCTGGGCGGCAAAAAACCCATCGAAGTGCATCGACATCCTGGCCAAACAATTCAAGGTCGATCCCGCGACGATCCAACCCGGCAACCTCGCCACGTTCCCGCCGAAAATCACCCCCGACCTGATCGCCGCCGAAGTGCAGATGACCGCCCGCTACGGAAAGTTCCCGTCGTTCCCTCCGGCTGATTTGATCTACACTCCGCACTGATGGTGCGGGGTCTTGTTGGGCGGGGTGTTTTTCGACTGCTCGCGCCTTCGCGCTCGCTGCGCAGGCTGGCTCCCGTTGTCATCGCGAGCGTCGTCGAGCGACAGCTACTCAGCTGCGAGATTTGATCCAATCGACTCGATCCCGAGCGAAGCCGAGGGATCGCCACCCGAGGCAGCGATCGTGGCAGTTACTCGACTTCGCTCGTAACCGGATCGATTATCTCGAATGGTGAGGAATTGTGGCTGTCGCTCGACGACGCTCGCGATGACAGATCGGGGTTGGCCTGCGCAACAAGCGCGAAGGCGCGCGGTGTATTGTCCGGCCGGCAGCCCGTGCGTTACATCTTGTAGCTGTGCAGGCCGCTGATCCAGATGTTGACGCCGAGGTAGCAGAACATGATCGAGACGAAGCCGAGAATGCTGATCCATGCGCTGCGCTCGCCGCGCCAGGCGTTGCGCGTGTGCAAGTGCATGAAACCGGCGTAGATGATCCACGAGAGCAGCGCCGCGGTTTCCTTCGGATCCCACTGCCAGTAGGCGCCCCACGCTTCGTTGGCCCACATCGCACCGGTGATGATGCCGATGCTGAGCAGCACGAGTCCGATCGCGATGATGCGGTAGGTGAGCATGTCGAGCCGCGCCAGTGACGGCAGCCCGGCCAGCCACACGGCGAACGGATCGCCGGCCGTCGCGGCGGCGGTGACGTTCGGCGTTTCGGTGCGCGCGACGACGGATTCCAACGTGCCGGCGGTGGGCATCGCGACGGACATCGAGACGTTCGCGCCGCCGGCCGCGCTCGCGCGCAGCACGCCGGTCGTGGCGGAGTAGCGCCGCTCGCCGTACGCCTTGAACAAGTACAGGCACGACACGACGAACGCGACCATGAACGACGCGTACGACGATACGACGATCGGTACGTGGACTTTGATCCAGTACGACTGCAGTGCCGGCACGGCGGGCATGTAGCCTTCGTTCCACGTGGTGGCGTAGCCGAACGCGATCGCGCTGATGCCGAGCACGCCGCCGCCGATCAGCCACAGGTCGTACTTCGAAGCGAAGATGATGTAGATCAGCACGCCCAGGCCGCTGAAGAGCGAGAGCGATCCGTAGAGGTTCGTGAGCGGCCAGACGCCGGTCATGTTCCAGCGCGTGCCCAGCTCGATGAATTGCAGCGCGCACGCGAGACACGCCAGCACCATGCCGGCACGCTGCAGGAGCGGCGTGCGCAACAGGAAGTAGGCGATCAAAACCAGCGTGCCGACCACGTAGGTCGCGAGCGTGACGACGACCAGGTTGTGGTCGATGGCAACTTTGAGCGGATCGAGCATGGCGGTGTCCTAACTGGCCTGGGGTGACCGGCGCAGGGCTTCGACGATCTCGCGGAAGCGGTCCTCGAAGATATCGTAGCCTTTGACCGTAGTGGCGGCAATGCCGACGGTCCACGTGCGCGCCGCGCCGGTGATCACGACGTAGAGCCGCGCCGGGGTGAAGTAGAACGAGATGCACAGCCCCAGCACCAGCACGATCGCCCCGATCAGCACGAGCGAGATGCCCGGATCGTAGCGGTACTGGAAGCCCGAGTAGAGGGTGTACTGTTTGGGGGTCAGCGCGAAGCCGGCGCCCAGATCGAGCGGCTTGCCCAGCGGAACGAGCACCTGGCCGAGCGGGGTGTTGCCGTCGAAGGCTTCGAGCACGACGCCGGGATCGTTGGGCCGCGGGTCGCTCGAGGCTTGGCCGGTGCGGCGGTCCATCGTGCCGACGAACGAGGTGTACTGGATCGCCCGCGTGGTGCCGGGGATGTCGAACGCTTCGCCCTCTTTGAGCGGCGTGGCCGGCGGACCGGCGATCGGCTTGCCGTCTTTGGTCAGCGCGAACGTGATCCCGAAGCCGTACGTCGCCTGATAGACCTTGACGCCGTCGACGTCGTAGGGCTGGTTGACGCGGATGACGGCGTCGTGCGGCACGCCGTCCTTCCCGGTGACGACCGCGCGCGAGACGTAGTCGATCGGCTGGTAGACGATGCCGCTCTTGGTGGCGACCGGTTGGATCTGGTAGCCGAATTGTTTGAGCGCGATCGTCGCGCCGGTTTGCGGAATCGTTCCGGTGGTGCCGGAGAGCACGGTGAACTGGCCGCTGTAGCCGCTGGCCCAGTAGATCGTGGTGCCGGCGGCGATGATCACGAAGCCGATGTGCGCGACCAGCACGCCGCGGCGCGCCCAGTTGTGCTTGTCGACGAACGACCATTCCTCGCCGCCGAACTCGCGTTTGCGAATCTGCCAGCCGCGCTGCGCGAAGAATTTCTGCACGCGCTCGCGCACGTCGGCTTCGTCGCCCTCGACCTGCACCGTGGCGTGCAGCGGGATCTTGTCGATCTTCACCGGCCGCAGCGCCGGCAAGCGCGCCGGGATCACGCGGCGGAACGTCGCAACCGTCATCGAGATCAGGATCAAGCCGATGATCCCGATGTACGCCGGCGAGTGGTAGATGTTGTCCATGTGCAGGCGCAGCACGATGCGCGCCAGCACGGGCGAGTAGTTTTGCCAGTAGAAGTCGGCGCCTTTGTTCTGGTCGACGATGACGCCGATCAGCGTGAACACGCCCCACACCGCGAACAGCGAGACGGCGAAGAGAATGTTGGCGAAGAGGATCAGGAACTCGTCGACCAGCTCCTTGACGGCGCTCTTGACGCCGCCTAGTGCGTCTCGGCCGAGCGCTTCCACGATTTCTCCAGCAAGACGATGATCCAGATCGAGCTCTCGAAGAGCACGTACATCGGCGCGGCCAGCATCGTCATCGTCAACGGGCTGCCGTCGGGCGCGAGCACCGCGCCGACGACCATCATGCCGAAGCCGATGTACTTACGGTTCGTGCGTAAAAAGCTCGAGTTGATCAAACCGATGCGCGCCAGCAAGATCATGATGACCGGCGTCTGGAAGATCAGCGCGAAGGCCAGGAACAGCAAGAGCACGAGATTGATCGTCGACTCGATGCCGAACACCGGCGTCGCGATCGAGCTCGTGATGTTGAGCAGCGCGCCGATCACGCGCGGGATCACCAGGAAATGCGCGAAGGCGATGCCGGCCGCGGCCAGCACGATCGACGGCGCGACGTAGACGTACACCGCCTTGCGCGTTTTGGGATGGATCGCCGGGACGACGAACATCCAGGTCTGGTAGAGCAACACCGGCAAGCCGAGCACGATCGCGATGTAGATCGCGAACTTGAAGATCGCCCACACCGCGTCGGCCGGCCCGAACGCGTTGAGCTGGATGCCGTGGAAGTAGGTGCGCGCGATGATCGGGATGAGCTGTTGCGCCGGCCACAACGCGAGGATCGCGATCCCGAATACGGTGCCCGCGCAAATGAACAGCCGTTGCCGGAGCTCCCGCAGGTGCTCCGTGAACGGCATCTCCTTTTGGTCCCACTCGACTTCGTCCGACCCACCGGAGGTGGGCGGACGCGCTGCCAGCATGCTCGCGAGAGACTCCTAGCCCGCGTGCGGGGGTGCGGTTTGGGTCGGAATCCCCGCGCCGGTCTGCGGGTCGGGAGTTGTCGTTCCCTGGGCCGCAGCCGCTGCGACGTTGGCCTGCGCGGCCTTGCGGGCTTCCTCGCGCGCCTGCTCGGCGGCGACGTCGGCCTCGGCCTGTCCGATCATGAACTCTTTTTTCGCTTGCCCCGCGCTCTTGGCCAACTTCGGCAGCTTGTCGGCCCCGAACAGCAGGATGGCCACGCCCACGACGGCGGCGATTTCCATGGGTGAAAACATATACGGTACTCCTAGGCTGCCAGCAGCGCGTCTGCGACTGCTACGAACTCCGCGCGCGCCGGCGCGTTTCCAAGGGATGCGAGCGAGGCCTTGGCTCGTTCGATGTACTCGGCGCTCAGCGCCTTCGTCTTCTCGAACCCGCCCTGCCGCGCTATTCCCGCGATGACACCCGCGATCTGCGCCGGTGTACTATCGTCGCCGGCGTAGAAACGTTCCACGTCGGCGCGAAATTCCAGGTCGCCCGCGGCGAGCGCCAGGATCAAGGGGATCGTGACCTTCCGTTCGGTGAGGTCGTTGCCGACCGGCTTGCCGAGCGCACTCTCGGTCGAGGTCATGTCGAGCAGATCGTCCTGCATCTGGAACGCGATGCCGTAGGCCATCCCGAACTCGCGCAGCGCCGCGACCTTCAGCGCCGAGCCGCCGGCGGCCCAACCGCCGCATTCGGCCGAGCTGGCGAACAGCCGCGCGGTTTTCTTGGCCGCGATCTCGGCGTATTCGTCGACGGTGAGGTCGAGGTTGCCGAGCGAGCGCAGTTGCAGCACCTCGCCGTCGGTGATGTCGGCCAGCGTCGCGCTGAGGATGTGCGGGATCGGGTGCGCGTAGCTCGCGGTGACGTTCTTGAAGATCCACGCGAACAGATAGTCGCCGGCCAGCACGCTGATGCGGTTGCCGAAGTCGACCGCGGTCGCGTTGACGCCGCGGCGCGTGTCGGCATGATCGACGACGTCGTCGTGGATCAGCGTCGCGACGTGGATCAGCTCCATATACGACGCCAGCGGCAAGTGCTTGCGCACGTCGGGCGCGCCGGTTGCCGATGCGCCCAGCAACGCGAAACGCGGGCGCAAACGTTTGCCGCCCGCTTCGAGCATCCGGCGCACCGCTTCGGTGATCAGCGCGTTGTCGGTCGAGAACGAGTTGCGGAAGAAGTCTTCGACCAGCCCGTACAGATCGGGCTCGGACGCCAGCGGATCCAGCATCATGCGACCCCGGCGTGTACGGCGATCGCGCCGCCGCCCAAACGCACGTAGCGCACGTCCGAGAAGCCCGCGCTGACGAAGCGCGCCGCCAGCTCGCCGGCGTCGGGATAATTCGTCAGCGAGTTCGGCAAGTAGCGATAGGCCGACTTCGATCCGCCGACGAGGCCGCCGACCAGCGGCACGACGCCGTAGAAGTACAGGTTGAACAGCCGCCGGAAGAACGGGTTCGGCGCTTTCGACACGTCGAGGTTCACGAACCGCGCGCCGGGCTTGAGCACGCGGCGTGCTTCGCGCAGCGTGGCGACGATGTCGACGACGTTGCGCATCGAGAAGCCCATCGTCGCGCCGTCGAAGGCGGCGTCGGCGAACGGCAGCGCCATCACGTCGCCCTCGACGAACGTCGTGCGGCCCGCGCGGTCTTCGCGCAGCGCGCGCTTGCGCGCACCCTCGAGCATCGGGGCGCAGAAGTCGACGCCGGTCACGTCGAGCGACGGGTCGGTGTGCGCGAGGTGGAACGCCAAGTCCCCGGTGCCGCAGCACAGGTCGAGGACCCGGCCGCCGTGGGGCGCGGCGAGCTCCGCGACGGCACGCTTGCGCCAGCCCTCGTCCGCGCCGGCGGTGAGGATTCTGTTCGTCGCGTCATAGCGCGGTGCGATCTCCGCAAACATCTCGCGGACGTAGAGTGCCTTATCCATTCTTTTGCCGACCCGTGGGGTTCGCCGCTGCCGAGGTTCTTCACTTTGGACTTGCCGCGGCTCCGTGGCGCGTGAGTGTCGAGCGTGATCGCTCTCGAGGGCGCGTCCGGCTTCATTCATACGCTGGCGAGCGCCCAGCGGATTGCCCTGACCGCCTACACCCTGCGTGCCGGGCCGGTACTGGACGCCCTTGCCGCCGCCGCCCGGCGCGGCGCAGCCGTGAGCGTACGCCTGGAGCGGGATCCCTTCGACGACCCCCACGGAAGCCTGCACCGCGCCAACGCCGAGGCGCTGGGTGCGCTCCGCCGGGCCGGCGCCCACGCCGAGGCAACCAAACCCGGCGACGCGCCCCTACATCTGAAAGCCGCCGTGGTCGACGGCGTGGCCTGGCTCGACGACCGTAATTGGGCCTCCGGCGGGGCCGAGCGGATCGTGCGGGACACCGACCCCGCCGACGTCGCCGCGGTCGCAGCGGCGGTGGCCGGCGGCCCGGGGTCCGACCCGCACCTGGCCACGACGAAAGCCGGGGCCCAAGACCTCGAGGCGGCCATGATCGCCCGGGCCGGGCCGTCGCGGCTGGATGTCGAGAGCGAGTCGTTTGCCAAGGGGCGGATCTACGACGCGCTCCTCCATCGGGCCGAGGCCCATCTTCCGACCCGGCTGATCGTCGCCGGCCGCGAGGCGCGCGAAGCCGGGAACCGCACCGAGCGCGCGCACCTCAAGCGCCTCGCGGCACTGGGCGTCGAGGTGCGGCTCGGCCACGCCGGTCGCGGTGACCTCGACGAAAAGCTCGCCGTCGCCGCCGGCAACGCTTGGATCGGCTCCGCCAACGCTACCTACGCCCGCGGCCCCGCCGGTGCCCAACGCGACTGGGGCCTCACCACGAGCGACCCCGCCATGATCGACGGCCTACGCACCGCCTTCGAACAAAACTGGACCCGCGCCCAAAACTGGACCCACGCCCAAGCGTTGCCCCCACTGTCATCCCGAGCGTTGTCGAGGGATGCGCCGCAATCTCGGCTACCGAGTGCGAGCGCGAAGGCGCGAGCAGTGGAGTAAAAAATAGCTCTCAGGAATCAACGTTGGTGGAGTTGCCCTGGCTATCGCGCAGGATGGTGGCACGTTCCTCGACGGGCGCTCAACTTCGTTCGAGCCCCTCGGAATGACAGTGTAAATAAAAAGCGAGGTGCTGGCGCCGCTCCTGTCATCCCGAGCGTTGTCGAGGGATGCGCCGCAATCTCGGCTACCGAGTGCGAGCGTGAAGGCGCGAGCAGTGGGTAAAAAATAGTTCTCAGGAGTCAACGTTGGTGGAGTTGCCCTGGCTATCGTGCGCGATGGTGGCACGTTCCTCGACGGGCGCTCTACTTCGTTCGCGCCCCTCGGAATGACAGTGTAAATAAAAAGCGAGGCGCTGCCGCGGGGCGGTTACGGTTTGATGCCGAGGACGATGGGGCTGATGAGGTCGCGGGCGTCGAAGGCGTGGTCGATCGCTTTGTAGCGGGCGGCGGCGTCGATCACGCGCTGCAGGTTCCCGACGATCAGCGCTTCGTCGAAGAGCTCGCGGTGGCCGCGTTCGATCGTGGCGACGTCGACGTGCGTGATCTCGGAGAGCCATGGCGCGGTTTGGTCGGGATGGGCGTTGCCGAAGGCGTTGGCTTCGAGCAGCGAGCGCGCGAGACGCTGGATCGCGTCGCGGTTGGCGTTGATGTAATCGGCCATGGCGACGACGGCCGCGATCATGAAGCGCGGCGCGATCGCGTCGTAGGGTTTGCCCAAGACGCGCGTGATGCCGGCGTTGATCGTCTGCGAGAGCAGCGGTTCGGTCAGCACCGCCGCGTCGATGCGGCCGGTCGAGATGGCGGCGGGCGTGGCGGACGGGGGCAACTCGATCTCGTGCAGCGTTCGTGAATCCCCGCCGTTCTGATCGACCCAGGCCATGGTCGTGATCGAGAAGAGGTCGCCCAGCGCCGGTGAGGCGATCGTCTTGCCGTTCAGGTCGGCGCCGGTGCGGTACGGCGAGTCTTTCTTGACGACCAAGAGCTCCGAAGGTTTGTCGCTCACGTATAGGCTGGCCGGCGCGATGATCTGGAACGGCACGCCTTTGAGGTGCGCGGCGATCACGCCCATCACGCTCGTTCCGCTCGCGTTCAGCGCGCCGCCGACGAGGGCGGCGGTCGCGGCAGCCCCGCTGTTCAGCACCTGCACGTCGACGTCGAGACCGTTGCGGCGGAAGATGCCGGTTTTCTGCGCGATGATCGGCGGCATCCCGGCGTCGATCGGCGCGGTCCCCACCGAAAGGTGGATGAGCTGCTGCGCATCGAGCCCGTGCGGTACTGCCGCAGCGGCGGCGGCCGAAGCGAGAAACGCGCGGCGCGAGGTCATGCTCTCAGGTTCAGCACGACCGGGCTGATCATGTCGTGCGCGTCGAAGGCGTGATCGATCGCTTTGTAGCGCGCGGCGGCGTCGATGACGCGCTGCAGGTTGCCGACGATCAACGTCTCGTCGAACAGCTCGCGGTTGCCGCGCATAATCGTCGCGGCGTCGACCTTCGTGATCTCGGCGACCCACGGCGCGGTTTGGTCCGGATGTGCGTTGGCGAACGCGTTCGCCTGGTCGATCGAGCGCGAAAAGCGTTGGATGGCGTCGCGGTTGGCGTTGATGAAATCGGTCATGGCGAAGAATCCGGCGACCAAGAAGTGCAAGCCGATGGCATCGTACGGCTTGCCGATGACGCGTGTCGTGCCGGCGTTGACCGTTTGCGAGAGCAGCGGCTCGGGCAGCACGGCCGCATCGATGCGCCCCGCGTCGAGCATCGCCGGTGCGGCCGCGGACGGCACCTCGATCTCGCGCAGCGTCTTCGAATCGCCACCGTTCTGATCGACCCAGGCGTAGGTCGAGATCGCGTAGAGATCGCTCAACGACGGCGATCCGATCGTCTTGCCGTTCAAGTCGGCGGCGGTGTGGATCGGCGAATCCTTGCGCACGACCAGCTTTTCCGGCGCGCGGGCGCTCACGTAGACCGTGGCCGGAGCAATGATCTGAAACGGCACGCCTTTGAGGTGCGCGGCGATGAGCCCCATCACGCTCGTGCCGCCGATGTTCAACCCGCCGCCGACGACGGCGGAGGCCATCGCCGAGCCGCTGTTCATGAACTGCACGTCGACGTCCACCCCGTTGCGGCGAAAGATGCCGGTCTTCTGCGCGAACACCGGCGGCATGCCGGCGTCGGTCGGCACGGTGCCCACGAGGAGGTGCGGGAGCGTTTGCGCGTCCGCATCCAGCCGGGTTGCCAATACGGCGGCGGCGGAGCCGGCCAGGAAATCGTGCCGAGTCGTCATTGTCACTTCCGTTTTCCGAGGGGTGTGTGCGTCCTGCCGCCAAGGGATCGGTCCGGGCGGTCCTTCGACAAGCTCAGGATGACACGGTAACGGGAGATGTGCCGATGACGACGATGCAGCAAAAACCAGCGACGAATGCGTTCGTCGGCTACAACGATCTGCGTGAATACTTGGCTCTGCTGGAATCCAAGCAGCTCCTGCGCCGGATCCACGCCCCGGTCGATCTCATGCACGAGCTGGGCGCGATCACCGCGCGTTCGCTCGAACGCAAAGGCCCGGCGTTGCTATTCGAAAACATCAACGGCTACGCGGGCATGTCGTTGGTCACCAACATCATCTCGACCACGCAACAGCTCGCGGTTGCGTTCAACACCGAGCCCGAAGAAGAACTGATCCACGAACGCGTCGTGCGCGGCATGGTCGAACGCATCCCGTCGGTCGTCGTCACCGATGCACCGTGCAAGCAGGTCATCGTCACCGGCGACGACATCGACATCGACATGGTGCCGACGCCGATCTGGCACGAGCACGACGGCGGGCGCTACTTGGGAACCACGTCGGGCTTCATCACGCGCGATCCGCTGACCGGCGATCTGAACATGGGCTCGTATCGCGTGATGATCAAAGACCGGAACACGGTCACGATGGCGGGCGGCATCCGCGGCCGCGGTCTCACGACCGGCGCGGCGGGCGGCGATCACATCCTCGAAAACGAGGCCGCAGGCAAGCCGACGCATGTCGCCATCGCGCTCGGGATGGACCCGCTGCTGGTGCTCGCGTCGGGCAGTCCGGTAGCGCCGGGTCCCGGCGGTTCGATGGAGTACGAAGCTGCCGGCGGCTGGCGCGGCGCACCGACCGAACTCGTGAAATGCGAGACCAGCGATCTGCTCGTACCGGCGCGCGCCGAGATGATCGTCGAGGGTGTCGTCTATCCGAACGAACGCGCCGCCGAGGGACCGCACGGTGAATCGACCGGTTTCTACGGCGAGAACAGCGAGGCGTTCGTCGTGCACATCACGTGCATCACGCATCGCAAGAACCCGCTCAGCTACGGGCTGATCTGCCTGCGCGTCGAAGATTACCCGCGCCAACTGCTGCGCTCGGGCTCGATCCAGGCGCGCGTCATCGCGAAGACCGGCCTCACCAACATTCGCGAGGTGTTCTTCCCCGAAGTCGGGCGCATGGGGATGCTGATCGTCTCCGCGACGATTCGCGACAAGGACGATCCCAAGCGCATCATGGACGGTATCTGGAACGACACCGGCGAGCCGTGGCGCTGGATCATCGTCGTCGACGAGGATTGCAACGTTCGTGACTGGGACGAAGTGATGTGGCGCGTGTGCGCGGCGAGCGATCCGGCCAAGCACGTCATCCCGGGCAAGAAGCACACGCTGCCGCGGCGGGTGACGACCGACGTCGACTTCGACCCGCCGAAGAACGGCGTCGGCATCGACGCGTCGTTCAAATTCAAAGACGTCAACTACCCGCCGGTCAACAAACCGAGCGCGGCGCTGATGGAGAAGGTCGCGGCTCGCTGGAAGGAGCTGGGTCTATCGTAGCTCCGTCCGCACGCTACGACTACGTCATCGTCGGTGCGGGCTCGGCCGGTTGCGTGCTCGCGCACCGGGTGAGCGAAGACCCGGCGACGCGCGTGCTCTTGCTCGAAGCCGGCGGCGACGATTCGCATCCGTATCTGCGCGTGCCGATCGGCGTCGGCAAGTTGCACCAGCACCGCATGTTCGATTGGGGCTACAACACCGTCCCCGAGGAGGGCATGGCCGGGCGCGAGCTGATGACGCTGCGCGGCAAAGTGCTCGGCGGTTCGTCGTCGATCAACATGATGGCGCTCACCCGCGGATCACCGGGCGACTTCGACCGCTGGGCGCGGCACGGCGCGACCGGCTGGTCGTGGAACGAGGTGCTGCCGTACTTCAAACGCTTCGAATCGTGGGAAGGCGGCGAGGGACCGTTGCGCGGCGGCAGCGGTCCGCTGGCGGTGGAGTTCGCGAAGACGAACGACCCGCTCGAGGATGCCATGTACGCCGCCGCGGAGGCGTGCGGATATCCGCGCACGCCGGACTACAACGCGGAGAGCGTCGGTTTCGGCCGCACGCAGTTCAGCATTTCCAAGGGTCGCCGCCACTCGACGGCGCGCGCGTATCTGCGCGGCATCATGGACCGGCCGAACTTGACCGTGCTGACCCACGCGCACGCGCAGCGCGTCCTGCTCGACGGAACGCGCGCCTACGGCGTCGCCTACACGCGCCGCGGCGTCGACACGACCGTCGAAGCCGAGCGCGAGGTGATCCTGAGCGGCGGTTCCTTCAACTCACCGCAACTGCTGATGCTCTCCGGCATCGGGCCGGCCGATCATCTGCGCGAGTTGGGCATCAACGTGATCGCCGCGCTACCGGTCGGCGACAACCTGCAAGATCACCTGAAGGGCGTGTTGCTGTGGAAGCGGCGTCCGCCGGAAGGTCCGTTGCACCGCCTCTTGCGCTTCGACCGCGTTGCGTTCGCGATGGCGCAAGCGTATCTGTTCGGCACCGGTCCGGCGGCGCACATGCCGCTCGGCATTCAGGCTTACATCAAGACGAGTCCCGATCTCGAAGTGCCGGATATCGAGTTCATGCTGCGCACCGCGCCGGTCACCGCGCAGCCGCATTTTCCGGGTTTGATGCCGGCGTACGTCGACTCGTTCGGCATCGACCCGGTGCTGCTTCACCCCGAGAGCCGCGGCACCGTCCGCTTGCAGTCGACCGATCCGTTCGCGCCGGTGCGCATCCACTACAACTACCTCAGCGCGCCGCCCGACATCGCGAAGTTCCGGCAAGGCTTCCGCTTGGCGCGCGAGATCGGCAATCAGCCCGCGCTCGACGCGTATCGCGACGCGGAACTGGTGCCGGGTGCGGAGGTGACGAGCGACGCGGACATCGACGCGCACCTGCGGCGCACGTCGACGACGGTCAGCCATCCGGTGAGCACGTGCCGCATGGGCACGGGTGAGAACTGCGTCGTCGATCCCCAGCTGCGCGTGCGCGGCATCGAACGGCTGCGCGTCGTCGACGCCTCGGCGTTTCCCGATCTCGTGTCGGCGCACACCAACGCCGCGGTCATCATGCTGGCCGAAAAGGCCGCCGACATCATTCGAGCGCGAACAGCCGTCGTGCCGTAGCGGTCGTCGTGCCGGCCACGTCGTCGGGTGAGCGGTCGAGCAGCTGCGCGACCGCGTTCGCGCTTTCGACCATGAACGCCGGCTCGTTGCGCTTCCCGCGGTAGGGGACCGGCGCGAGATACGGACAGTCCGTCTCCAGCACGATCGGCGCGAGGCCGACGGTGCGCACCGCGTCGCGTAAGCCGGCGGCGGTCTTGAACGTGAGCACGCCGCCGATGCCGAGCAACAATCCGAACTCCTCGACGAACGTCGTCGCTTGCGCGGCGTCGCCGGTGAAGCAGTGCACGATGCCGCGCATCGCCGTGCGGTCCCACAGCTCGCGCAAGATCGCGACAAAATCGTCGAACGCCTCGCGCTGGTGGAAGACCACCGGCAGCGCGGCCGCGCTCGCATACGCGATCTGAGCGCGCAGCACGCGGCGCTGCACCTCGGCCGGGCTGTGGTTGTAGTGGTAATCGAGCCCGGTTTCGCCGATCGCGACGATCGGGGCTTGGGCCGCGCCGCGCAGCTCGTCGAACGCGGCGGCGATGTCGGCGGGGGCATCCTTGGCCTCGTGCGGGTGGATGCCGATGGTGGCGTACAAACCGAAGCGCTCGGCGGTGCGGACGGCGCGCTCGCTGTCGGCGAGATCCGTCCCGATCGTCACGATCCGGCCGACCCCGGCCGCGCGCGCCCGGGCCAGCATTTCCTCGCGATCTTCGTCGTATTGGTGATCGTGGACGTGTGCGTGGGTATCGATCATAGCGTGAACCGTCCGTTCTTGCCCAGCCGAGAGATTCCGTGGACCCGCGCGGCGAACGCCGAGTGGGCCGTGAAATCGTTCCGCTCGGTCGCCGCGGCGGCGTTCAACCTCGCGAAGCCCCTGATCGGAGACGCCGGCGATCTGGACGTCGAGCAGTTGCGCGAGGAGATGGCGGCCTGCATCGAGGGCCGTGGGGGCGAGGTCGCGACCGGCGCCCGCGCCGCGCGCATCGGCGCGCGCTACGCCGCGCTGGCGCCGGCCGGCCGGCAGCGGTTCTTCGAGGTGCTGGCGAGCTTCGGCGTCGACCACGCCGCGGTCGATGCCGCGATCGCCGAGGTCGGCGCCGCCGCCGACGCGAGCGATCGCGACGCCGTCGAGCGCCGTCTGCGGACCGCACTCGTTCCGGCCCGCGTGCGCTTGCTGCGCGCGTTCAACAGCTTGCCGAGCGGCGTGAAGTTTCTGGTCGAGATGCGCGCCGATCTGCTCGACGTCGTGAAGGCCCAACCGCAGCTGAAGCCGCTCGAAGCCGATCTCAAGGATCTGCTTGCGAGCTGGTTCGACATCGGTTTTCTCGAGATGCGGCGCATCACGTGGGACGCGCCGGCATCGCTGCTCGAAAAACTCGGACACTACGAGGCGGTGCACGAAGTGCGCGGCTGGTCGGACCTCAAGAATCGGCTCGACGTCGACCGCCGCTGCTTCGCCTTCCTGCATCCGGCGATGCCCGACGAACCGCTGATCTTCGTCGAGGTGGCGCTCACCACCGAGATGACCGGCGAGATGGCCTCACTGCTCGACCAGCGCGCGCCGGTCACCGATCCGGCGCTCGCGACGAACGCGATCTTCTACTCGATCTCGAACTGTCAGCGCGGCCTCGACGGCATCAGCTTCGGCAACGCGCTGATCAAACGCGTCGTCCAAGAGCTGGCGCGCGAGTTTCGGCAGCTGCGCACGTTCGCGACGCTCTCGCCGATGCCGCGCTTCCGCGAGTGGCTGGAAACCCAAGGCGACACGGCGGCCTCAGCCGATGTTCCGCTCAAAGCGATGTTCGTCAACCGTGCGTGGTCGCGCGATGCCGGCGCCGCCGCCACGCTGAAGACGCCGCTGATGCAACTGGCCGCGCACTACCTGATCGAGGCGAAGCGCGGCCGGCGCGCCTTCGATCCGGTCGCGCACTTCCACCTCAGCAACGGCGCACGGCTGGAGCGGATCAACTGGCTCGCCGACACGTCGGCGCGCGGCATGCGCGAGTCGGCCGGAATGATGGTCAACTACCTCTACCGGCTCGATCAGATCGATGACAACCAAGCGGCCTACACCCAGGAAGGCCGCGTCGTCGCCAACGCGCACGTAACGGCGCTGTTGACGCCGTTACGCCGCCCGGTACCTCAGAAGACGCCGGCGAGCTGATCGAGGATCGCCGTCCAGCCGCCTTCGTGGCGGTCGCGCGATTCTTGCGTCGCGATCTTTTCGTGCGTGAGCACGAAGTCGGTCTGGCCGTTCCGGTCGTGGAATTCGAGCGTGAGCAAGGAGTCGTATTCTTCCGCCGGATCGTCTTCTTCCCAGCGCCAGGTCATCGAGATGCGTTCGGGCGGCTTCACTTCGACATACTTGCCGCGCACCGTCATCTTGCCCATCTCGGGCGAGTCCATCGTGATGCTGTAGGTGCCGCCGAGGCGCACGTCCATCGTGATATCCGAACAGACCGCGTCGCCGGGGCCCAAAAAGCGGGCGGCGATGTCGGGGTTCGTCCACGCGGCGTAGACGCGTTCGCGTGCGACCGGATACGTGCGGCGCAGAACGACTGCCGGCACGGCCGGTGACTGCAGGTCGGTCATTTCTTGTTCTTCCTTCGGGCGGGAGGTTCGTTGAGGACGTCGCCGAGACGGTCGAGCACGCGATTCCAGAAGGCGGTTTGCTTTTCGATCCAGCCGGAAGCGGCGTGCATCGCCTCCGGCGCGAGCGTGCAATGATGGACCCGGCCGACGACGTGCCGGGCCAGCACGCCGGATTCTTCGAGCACGCGCACGTGCCGCGAGATCGCCGGCTGTGAGATCGGGAAACCCGCCGCGATCTCGCCCACGGTCAACGGTCCGCGCGCGAGGCGCTCGACGATGCGCCGTCGCGTGGGGTCGGAGAGCGCGGCAAACACCGCATCGAGGCGTTCCGGAGAATTAACCATTCTGATATATAACACTATCATTATATATATGAACGGTCAAGGTTTTTGAGGCAGTTAAGTTCAGGGTGACGGAATTAGCTCTAGGCGGGGGAAGAGGGCGTCGGCCGGGGCGGTTTGCGTGTTGGCGGCGAGTGCGCCCCAAACGAGTTGCTCTTGCCAGCGGACGTCGGGTGCGCCCTCGAGGCCGAGCTGACGCCACATCTCGGTCGCTTTCGTCGGCATGAACGGAAAGAGCAGGATCGCCGCGAAGCGCAGCCCTTCGCACAAATCGTAGAGCAGCGCGTCGAGCTCGACGCCGCGCTCGTGTTTGTAGAGGTCCCACGGTTTGCGTTCGTCGATCTCGCGGTTGAGCGCGGTGACCAGCTCCCAGATCGTGTCGAGCGCCTCGCGAAAGCGCAGCGCCAACACGTGCTCGTGCACGCGCGCGCCGATGTCGGCGAAACGGTCGCCGAGTTGCGATTCGCTCGCCGCCGGCACGAGACCGTTGCGATACTTCGTGAGCATCGCGAGCGACCGGCGCAGCAGGTTGCCGAGATCGTTTCCGAGATCGTTGTTGTGCCGCTGGCGCAGCTTCTCGAACGAGATCGAGAAGTCGCTGCCGAACGGCGCTTCGCGAAAGAGAAAATAGCGCACGGCGTCGGCCCCGAATTTGTCGATCAGGTTGAAGGGATCGACGACGTTGCCGAGGCTCTTCGACATCTTCTCGCCTTCGGAGAGCAGCCAGCCGTGCGCGAACACGCGCGTCGGTTCCTCGAGCCCGGCCGACCACAGCATCGCCGGCCAGATCAGCGTGTGGAAGCGGGCGATCTCCTTGCCGATCAGATGCATCCCGGGCCAGTAGCGCGCCATCAAGCCGGTTTCATCGGGATAGCCGAGCGCGCTGATGTAGTTGATCAGCGCGTCGAACCACACGTAGAGCACGCCGCCGCCGGGCAGCGGAATCCCCCAGTCGATCGTCGAGCGTGAGATCGAGAGATCCTCGAGCCCGCCCTCGAGCGTGCGCATCATCTCGTTGTACACCGCTTGCGGCCGCAAGAATTCCGGCTTCGCGGTGAAGTGCGCGATCAGCCGGTCGGTGTAGGCGGAGAGCCGGAAAAACCAATTGCGCTCGGAGAGCCACTGCACTTCGCGCCGGCATTCCGGATTGGGACAGCGGCCGTCGATCAGCTTGGACTCGGGCCAGAACGTCTCGTCGTTGGTGCAGTACCAGCCCTCGTAGGTGCCTTCGTACACGTCGCCGTTGGCGCGCATCTTCTCGAACAGCGCCAGGCACGCGACGCGGTGACGAGGCTCGGTCGTGCGGATGAAGTCGGAAAACTGCGCGTCGAATTCGGGCGCCAGCGCTTTCCACTGCGGCGCCAACTCGTCGACGTACGCCTGCGGCGTCATGCCGGCCGCCGCCGCCGCTTGGGCGACTTTCTGTCCGTGCTCGTCGGTGCCGGTGAGCGAGCGCGCATCGCCGTCCCACGCCCGCGCCGCGCGCGCGAGGATGTCGGCGGCGATCGTCGTGTAGGCGTGGCCGATGTGCGGCGTGCCGCTGATGTAGTAGATCGGAGTGGTAACGTAAAAGGCCCGGTCGGTCACGGCCTACGCGTTCCCGCTCCGGTTGCGCCGGGCCCTGCGCCGCGCGGCGCGCAGCGCGTCGATCTGTTCGTCGAGGCTGGGCCCGTCGGTCGGCACGACGCCTGCATCGATCACGAACGCGACCTCGCCGCGCACCGGATTCGGCAGCGCGGCCGCGACCTCGGCCGGCGTTCCGGCGATCTGCTGCTCGTGAAGCTTGGTGAGCTCGCGGACGACGAACGTCTGCACGTCCGGCGCGACCGCCGTCAGATCGGCCAGCGCGTCGGCAATGCGGTGCGGCGATTCATACCACACGCTGGGCATGCCGCGCGCCATGGCGGTGCGGAAAGCCGCCCGGCGCGCGCCGCTCGTGCGCGGCGGGAAACCTTCGAAGACGAAGCGCCGGATGTCGAACCCCGAGAGCACGGCCGCGCAGGCGAACGCGGTCGGTCCGGGCAGCACCTCGACCGGGATCCCCGCGGCCCGGGCCGCCGCGACCAGGGCGCTGCCCGGATCGCTGATTCCCGGCATCCCGGCATCGGTTACGACGGCCACATTGCCGTTGGCAGCGCGTTCGAGGATCGCCGCGGTCGACGTGGCGGCATTGTGCTCGTGGTAGGTCCAGACCGGCGGCCCCGAGATCCCGTGCGCCGAGAGCAGTTTGCGGGCGACGCGCGAATCTTCGGCCACGATCAATTCGGCGGCGCGCAACGCGTCGAGCGCGCGTAACGTGACGTCGCGCAGATTGCCGAGCGGCGTCGGAACGAAGGTCAAGCCCATGCACGCGGATTCGTTATACCGTTTGACAATCTTCGTTGCGGCATGATAGGTTTGTCGGACGCGGCGCATGCGTCGCGTTGGAAAGGAGCAGCCTTGGTGAAAACGCGTGGTACCGGAATCGTCAATCTCGTCAATCGCTCGATGCGTGGCATCGATTGTTTGCTCGTGGAGGTTTGCACTTCGTAGTCGCTGATTCGCTCGCGATGATCGGTTCGAACCTCCGCTGTCGGAGGTTTTTTTGTGTCATGAACCCGCATTTACTCGCGGCCATGGGCCGTGAGCGCCGCCGCGCCCTAAAAGAAGACTTCGCCGCTGGTGACGTCCTCGGCAACGGGTTGCGCATCTCAGCCGCGCGCGTCTTGCGCGCCGCGGGCGAGGGCTTGTTCCGGCTCGGAATGGCGCTCGACGAACGGGTGACGGGCGAGCCGATCGTGGAAACACACATCGTATGACCGCGATCGGCCTCGTGTCCGACACCCACTTTCCGCGCTTCGGGCGGGCGCTGCCGCGCGCGCTCGAAGACGGATTGCGCTCGGCGCACGTCAGCCGAATCCTGCACATGGGCGATTTCACCGATCCGCTGGCGATCGGGCTGTTCGAAGCGATCGCGCCGCTCGAGGCGGTCGCCGGCAACAACGATCCCGAGGAAATCTGGACGCGCTTCGGACGGCAGAAGATCGTGACGATCGGCGGAGTGCGGATCGGCCTCGTGCACGGCGACGCCGGGCGCCGCAACGCGCACGACAACGCGATCGCGGCGTTCGCCGGGCAGCCGGTCGACGTGATCCTCTACGGGCACAGCCACCGGCCGCGCGTCGAACGCCACGGCGCGCAGCTCGTCGCGAACCCCGGCTCGCCGACCGACCGCCGCCTGATGCCGACCTACTCGTACGGCATCCTCACGATCGTGGACGGCGTCCCCGGCATCGCCCTGCACACCTACGCTTCGCGCGACGTGCGCTGAGGTTTTCCGGCCGCCGCGCCGAAGGAGCGCCGATGCGCAGCTTGGCCGATCTCGTCGCCCCATCGAAGACGGCGGTGCTCGTCGTCGACGTCCAAAACGACTTTTGCGAGCCCGCCGGCGCTTCCGGCAAAGCCGGCCGCGACACGACGGCGGCGATGGCGATGATCCCGACGTTGCAGCGGTTCCTCGACGCGGCGCGCGAGCACGGCACGAACGTGATCTTCATCCGGACGATCCACGAACCGTCGACCGACTCCGAGGCCTGGATCGGCCGCCGCACCAACCCCGACGCCAAGAATTGCCTCAAGGGCACCTGGGGCGCCGAGTTCACCGGCATCGCGCCGCGCGAATCCGAGCCGGTGGTGATCAAGCACCGCTACAGCGCGTTCGTCAACACGCGCCTGGACTCGGTGCTGCGCACGCTCAAGGTCGAGAACATCATCGTGCTGGGCGTCGCGACCAACGTGTGCGTGGAATCGACCGCGCGCCACGGCTTCATGCTCGACTACCACACGGTCTTCGTCTCCGACTGCTCGGCCGGCTACGACCAAGCAGCGCACGACATGACGCTGCGCACCCACGCGATGCATTTCGGGCGCGTCGCGACGGCGCAGGAAATCATCGACACCTGGGCCGCGACGCATTCCGTCGCCGCGACCGCGTAGGAGAAGCGATGAAACCGTTAGCCGAGCTGGTTGTCCCCGCCAAGAGTGCGGTGCTGGTCGTCGACGTGCAAAACGACTACTGCCATCCCGACGGAGCGCTCGGGAAAGCCGGATTGCCGACCGGTGCCGCGATGGACATGCTGCCCAACCTGCAGCGGCTGTTGGCCGCCGCGCGCGCCGGCGGCACGCCGGTGATCTTCATCAAGACGACGCACACGCCGGAGACGGACTCCGAATCGTGGACCTGGCGCAGTGCCGGCATCAGTGGCGGCGTGTGCCGCCAGGACACCTGGGGCGCCGAGTTCACCGAGGTCGCGCCCACGGACGACGAACCGGTCGTGATCAAGCACCGCTACAGCGCGTTCATCAACACGCGGCTGGACTCGGTGCTGCGCACGCTCAAGATCGAGAACCTAATCATGACCGGCGTCTCGACCAACATCTGCGTCGAGTCGACCGCGCGTCACGGCTACATGCTCGACTACCACATCGTGTTCTTGTCCGACTGCACCGCCGCGTACACGCCCGAAGAACACGAGGGCGCGCTCTACAACATGCGCACCCACTTCGGCGTCGTCGCAACGGCGGACGACGTCATCGCCGCCTGGAACGAGGCGCTTGTCGCCGTGTCGGGATGACAACCTTACGGTTTGCGGCGCTGGGCGCGCGCGCGGCGGTCGCGTTTGCGCCGCGGCGTGCCGCCGGCTTGCGGCGGTCCGCCGTTCGGACGATGGCCGTTGCCGTGCCCGTTGTTGCCGGGGCCCTTCGGCCGCGGCGGCGGGCCGCCGATCTGGGTGTAGCCCGAAAGAATTTCCTTGACGCGCTCGTAGGCGTTGCCGAGCGCCCCGGGGAGTGACTTGTTGCGGTCGATGACGCGTTCGGGGATCTCGTCGGTCGTGTACAGCGTCAGGTACTCTTCGCCGTCGCGCTGCACGTCGATCCGCGGCTGATCGAACTTCACCGTCTTCGGGTTCACGTTGAGCATCCGCGACGCGAAGCGTTCGGCATCTTCGTGCGGCGCGATGCGTCGCGCTTCGGTGACCCACTGATCCCACTGCTGGCCGAAGTTCGGGATCGGGCGGCCCGACTTGTCCCACGCGATCCGTTGCGGCGGTAGGATCATGCGCCAGTGATCGGGGTCGAGCGGCGCCCAGGTCGGCTTGATCTCCTTCGGCGCGGCGAACCCGTCGATCTCGAGCAGCGCGGTCTCGATCTCTTCGGCCGTCCGGACCTTCGCCGCGCGCTTGGGATCGCGCCGTAACAGCTCTTCGAATTTTTCCGCGACCTGCGCCGTCATCCGGCCTTGCGCGTCGATCTGCGGCGGCAGGCCGTAGAGCGAGGGCAGCGTGACGAGCTGATGGCGTTGCGCTTGATCGACGAAGTCGATGATCAGCGCGGCCGGCTTGATGCTCTTCTCGATCAGCTCGCGCCGCATGAGCGCCGACTCGGTCGACGAGAGCTGGTTCGCGATGTCGTCGACGGGGCGCAGCGCGCGGCCGGTGATCTGCGTGTAGAGGGTCGTCGATTTGGTGGGCCGTGCGTTGAGGATCACCTGGACCGACGGCACGTCGAAGCCTTCCAGATAGAGCCCGCAGTTCGCCAGCACGTCGATGTCGCCGTTGCGGAAGTCGCGCACGATCTTCTCGCGCTCGTCCTTCGGCGTCTCGCCGCTGGCCCACTCGGCCTTGACACCGTTGGCCACGAATTCTTCGGCGATGTCGCGCGCGTGCTCGACGGAAGCGGTGAACACCAGCGCCTTCATCCCCGGCGTGTGCTGCTTGTAGGCGGCCACGATGCGCGCGTTGCGGTCGACCGTGTTCACCGCCGCGGCCAGCTGGCCGATCACGAAGTCACCACCGCGCGAGGCCACGTCGTCGAGGTTCGTGCCGGTGGCGACCGCGTACGACTTCACCGGAACCAGATAGCCCGCGTCGATCGCCTTGCGCGCGTCCATCGAGTAGACGATCTTCTCGAAGACGTCGATCAGCCGTACGCCGTCACCGCGGTTCGGCGTCGCCGTGAACCCGAGCACCATCGCTTCGGGGCGTTGCGCGAGGATCGCGTCGACGATCGCCCGGTACGAGGGCGCCGCCGCGTGATGCGCTTCGTCGATGATGAACAGCGAGATGCGCCGGTGAAACCGTTGCACGAACGACTCGAGCCGTTTGTCGGCCAGCGTCTGAACCGTGGCGACGATGATGTTCGAATCGTCGGGCGCCTTGCGCTCCGCCTTCTCGACGCCGATCCGCGCATCGGGGTTCTCGACGTGGAGTTTCTCGACCGTCTGCTCGATCAGTTCATCGCGATGCGCGACGACCAGCGTGACGTCACCGGGCCGCAACGACAACACTTTGGGCAGCGTCGCCAGTACGACCGTGTTGTGATTGATCAGGCCGTTGCCGATGAACGCGTGACTGTCTTCGACCTGCGCGTCGATACGGCGAATGGTCGACGGCTCGATCGCGGTCACCGGCGTCCATGCCCTGTGCTCATCCACGATGCGCCGGAGTTCGTCGGCAGCGGAACAGTCGGGAGCAACGTCGAGCCAGCGGCGCAGCAGATGGTACGACGGTCGCCGCCAACCGGTGCGGTCGTAGTAGGCCGACATCGTACGGAAGTCGTTGGAATGGTACTTGGCCGGAATGTGCTGAGCGAGTTCCCGGATAAGTGCGCCGGCGCCGGGAACGACATCATGATTGGGGTTGCGTCTGGTCGCACGACTCGCATTGTGTCGTGTGAAGCCCACCTCGAGATCGAAGCTGCGCACGTCGTAAACCGTAACCGTGCGATCGTCGATGCCGCAAAACACGCCGAGTCCTAAGAGCAACTGTTGGATCTGCTCGGCCAACAGTCGACTCGACGCGATACACGTGATCTGTCGGCTCGCTACACCGGCGCCGTCGAAGTAACCGCGCAAGAAAGCCTTTACCGACTCACGATCGCCCTGTAGAATCTCGTCCGGAACGCCGGCCTGCCCCACTGTCATCCCGAGCGTTGTCGAGGGACAGCTACCACCGTAAAGATTTAGGAGAACCGACTCGATCGCGAGCGAAGTCGAGCGATC
>JBEKXE010000054.1:0-26578 GCA_049512335.1 Candidatus Lustribacter sp. | reverse complement strand
CGGCCCGGGCAATTTCAGCTCGCCGGTGACGCTGACCGACACCGATGCCAGCGGAAACACCAGCCTTTCCACGACGTCCGTCCCCGCGCCCGGAACGAGCGTGACGCTCAACTACAACGGCAACTCGGTCGTCGTGGCGACCGTCACGCCGTCGATCAACGGCACGGCGGGGACGCCGGCGACCTTCGCACCGACCGGCGATGCGGTCACGAACTTCACGACGCCCGGGCAACTTGGGTATATCGGCGCGATGGCTCCGGGCCCCGGTACGGACGGGAACGTCTGGTTCGCGGCTTTCGATGGCTGCGATTGCAGTGCGAGCATCGGCAAGATCGCACCCAACGGAGCGATCACGACTTACCAGAGCAACACGCCGACGACGTATATATACGGGCTTGCGCCCAGCTCCGACGGCACCTCGTTGTGGTTCGGCGACGAGAACGGCGATGTCGGCCGCATCACCACGAGCGGCATCGTGACCTACGCCAGCACGTTCAACACGCCGTGTGAGTCGGAGACCACGACCTGCGGGGAAATCGACTACATGGTCCTTGGTCCCGACGGCTACGTATGGTTCAGCGACTGCGACGGATATGTCGGCTACGTGACGCCGCAGGGCAACGTGACGGAGTTCGATCCGACGCAGCTCCCCGGTTGGACCGGCGAATATTTCGAACCCGAAGAGATCGGCTTCGGGAGCGATGGAAAGCTCTACGTTGCCGACTACTCGGAGCAGGTCGAACAGATCACGCTCTCGGCCGACGTGCCGACCGCGGTCGCTGTGGTCCAAGATCCTGCGGAATGCGATGAGTACGCGTTGGCGATCGGTCCCGACGGCAATCCGTGGTTCGTCGACGATTGTGGGAACATCGGAATGCTGCCGCTGACCAACTTTACCGCCGGCGCGTTGCTGCAGTGGTCAATGTCCGCCATTAACAACAACGACGGGGGCCCCGAATGGGCCTCCGAACTGCTCGGTTCGCCCGGCGGTCTTTGGGTGACCGACGATGAGGACGGCAACGTCTATCAAATCGCAAACCTCAGCGGCGTCAGCGCGGCGCAAGGCCCGTCGATCACACCCGTTGCGGCGTTCGCGTTTTCGAGTGCCGATGTGGACACGGAGACCCTGGGACCCGACAATAATCTGTGGGTCGCAACCGACATCAACAGCGGGTCCCAGGCGATCGCAAAAATCATCTACGGTGCGCCCGCGATCGGCACGCTCAGTTCCCAGCGCGCGGCCGGGACGCTCAGCTCCAAGCGCCTTACCGCGTCGATCTCGCACGTGAAACACCGCCACTCGCGGCGTGGGCGTGGGCGCGGGCCCCGAGCGCACTCGGAAATGCACGGGCACCCGCGGCGTTCGAAACCGCAATGACCGGCGCACGCTCGGCGGCGGGCGCTGCGGCGTGCGCCGTCGGGTTTCTGCTCGCCGCGTGCGGCGGCGGTGGCGGAGGCGGCGGAGCGATGCCCGGTTCGAACTCGGCCGTCACGACGCCGGCCCCGCAGCAGTCGAGCGGCCCGACCGCGCAGACGACGTTTCGTATCGACGCGCCCAGCCTCGCCACGACGTCGTCGGCGACCCGTTCGCCGAAGTACGTTTCGGCCGCGACCGCATCGGTTTCCATCGCGCTTACGGGGCAAGCGCCGCTAGCGGTTGTCAATCTTTCGCCGTCATCGCCCGGCTGTACGACCACCACGGCCGGGACGACGTGCACGGTGACGGTGAACGCCCCGCTCGGACAAGACACCTTCGTAGTTACCGCGTACGGCGGAACGAACGGCACGGGATCGGTGCTCTCGACCGCGACCGCGGTCGCGACAGTCGCGCTCAATTCGAGCAACGTCGTTGCGCTCGTTCTCAACGGCGTCGTCTCGACGGCGACGGTCATCCTCGGCTCGACGTCGGTCGTGGTCGGCGCCCCTGCAACGGTCGCGGTAACGGTCGTTGCCTACGACGCAGCCCAAGAAATCATCGTCGGCCCGGGCAATTACAGTTCGCCGGTGACGCTGACCGACACCGATGCGAGCGGGATGACGTCGCTGTCGGCCACGCAAGTGCTCGCGCCGGGAACGAACACGACGTTGACGTACAAGGGCGGCTCGATGGTCGGCGCGACCATCACGCCGTCGGTCGGCGGAACCCCGGGGACGTCGGCGACATTCGCGCCGACCGGTTACGCGTTTGCGGATTTTCCACTATCAGCCGGTTATATTTACGCGATGAGTCCCGGCCCCGGCGACGGCAACGTCTGGTTCGCCGGCATAGGCTTCGCCGGCTTCATCACGCCGAGCGGTAGCGCGACGACCTTTGGCGGGCTGCCCGACGTCCACATTTTGGGTCTGGCGCCGGGACCGAACGGGGCCGAATGGTTCGGCGACGTCAACGGCGACGTGGGATCGATCACGCCGGGCGGAACGGTCACCTACGCAAGTAACTTCAATACCCCGTGTGAATCCGAAGGCACGACGTGCGGACCGGTCAACTGGTTTGTCCTCGGCCCCGACGGCAACATCTGGTTCAGCGACGACAACGGCTACATCGGTCAGGCGAATGCCGCCGGCGTTACCGAGTGGAGCGTCAACCAGCTCACCGGTTGGCCCGGCGGCGTCGCGGAACCGGAACAAATCTCGTTTGATCCCGATGGCAGCCTCTACGTTGCCGACGCCAACGTGGACAGCATTTATCGGGTGACGTTGCAGAGTGACGTGCCACAGAGCGTAACCCTGGTCAACGACGGCTGCGCGGTCGGCTCGCTCGTCGTCGGCGCCGATGGGAACGTGTGGTTCGGCGATTCCTGCGAGAACGTCGGTGTGGTCCCGCTCGCAAATTTCACCAATGGCGCAGCGCAGTTCTTCTCGCTGGAGGGCGTGACCGGGGATTCGAGTTTCTTCGGGAGCGTGGGTTTCTTCCCGTTCACGGCGTCACCCGGCGGCGTGTGGGTGGCCGACTATGGCTACGCCCTGTATCGGATCTCGAACACGGGCGGCTCGGGACCCGCGATTCCGGCGATCACGGCGCTCAATCCGTTGCCCGGTGCTGTCGAACAGACACTTGGGCCGGACGGCAACATCTGGACCGCGGGTCAATGCACCGCGCCGATCTCGCTCGCCCGGGTCGTGTACGGTGCGCCGGGGACCGGCGCGCTCGGCGTCGCCCGCAGGCTGCCACACTCGACGCGGCGGAGCGGCGGCGCGCGGATCGCCCGGACGAAGCTGCGCCCATCCGTCGAGGGCAACAGTTGCGGGGACGAGGAGTAATAGCGCCAATCTTCCCGGGGTGAAGCGTAGCGCAGTCCTTGGTCTTGCGGCCGGTCTTGGTGCCGGTGCCTGGGCTGGAGCACCGGCTGCCGCCCAGAGCGGTCCGGTGCGGATCGAAACGACGCCCGTCGATTCGGCGGCCGAGCCGTACTACGCGTACGACGCGGGGTTCTTCAAAGCGGCCGGCGTCGACGTGGACCTGCAGAACGGCGCTGCCAACGGTGCGGCGATCTCGGCGGCGGTCGCTTCCGGCGCGCTCGACGCCGGCGTCTCGAACCTCGTCTCGGTCATCCAGGCGCACGCCAAGGGTATCCCATTCGTCGTCATCGGCCCGGGCGGACTGTACACGTCGCGGACACCGTCGACGTTGCTGTTCGTCCCCAACGGTTCGCCGTACCGGACGGCGGCGGACCTCAATGGCAAGACCGTCGCGGTGAACACCCTCGGCGGCTTGCCGCAGTACGGCGTCGCGGACTGGATCGACAAGAACGGCGGGCGTTCGGAGAGCGTGCACTTCACCGAGATCGGCCCGCTCGACATGATCGTCGCGTTGCGCAGCGGCCGCATCGACGCCGGCGCGTTCGTCGAGCCGTTCGCGAGCGCGGCGCGCAGCACCGGTCGCGCCATCGCCGCCCCGTTTGACGCCATCGCGCCGTCGTTCTTGATCACGTGCTGGTTCGCGACGGCCGCCTGGGCGCAGTCGCATCGCGACACGGTGCGCAAGCTCGCGGACGCGATCGCGAAAACCGCCGTTTGGTCGAACAAGAATCACCCGCAGACCGGAGCGATCTTGATGAAGTATGCAAAACTCGACGCGGACACCCTCAAGACGATGCAGCGCACCGTCTTCGCCGACCGGCTCGACCTCGCGCTGGTGCAGCCGGTTATCGATCTGACCGCGAAATACGGCGGCATACCGGCCTTTCCGGCCGGCGAGATGGTGTTTGCGCCGTGAAGCGATCCGCAATGACGCGCCGCTCGGCGCTTGCTCTGGGCGCGGCGGCCCTGGCCGCCCCCGCGTTCGCGAGCGCACAGGCGCTCGAAACCGTGCACATCGCCGGGGTGCCGGAAGATTCGATCACGCCCGCCGTGTGGGCGGTGGAGAAGGGGATCTTCCGCCGCCACGGGCTCGAAGCGCAGCACAGCGGCGCGGCCGTGACGGCGGGCGTCGCCGGCGGCAGCTACCAGTTCGGCAAGTCGAGCATGATCTCGATGCTCGTGGCGTTCGCGCACAGCGCGCCGATCGTCATCGTTGCGCCCGGCGGACTCTACGAGCCGAGCGACGCCAACGAAGCGGTCATCGTGCGCGCGGACTCGCCGATTCGCACCGGCGCCGACCTCAACGGCAAGATCGTCGCCGTCTCGGCGATCAACGATCTCTACACCATCGGCACACGTGCGTGGGCCGATGCCCACGGCGGGGATTCCTCGACAATCAAATTCGTTGAGCTGCCGATTTCGGCCGTCGCGGCCGCGCTCGACGCCGGGCGCATCGACGCCGGCGGCACGATCGATCCCGATCTGCAGGAAGCGGTAGCTACCGGCAAGGTGCGCGTCCTGTGCGACCCCAACGGTGCCATCGCTCCGCGCTTCATGTATACCGGCTGGATGTCGACGCTCGACTTCGCGCGCGCGAACCGCGCCACGTGCGATAAATTCCGGGCCGCGCTGCAGGAGTCGGCGCGTTACGTCAACGGGCACATGCCGGAGACGGTCGACGTGATGTCCAAGTTCACCAGCATCCCGGCGTCGGTCTTTGCATCGATGCCGCGCGTGCAGAGCGCGCTGACCGTCGATGTGAAGCTGCTGCAGCCGCTGATCGACACGTGCGCCAAATACAAGGCGATTCCGAATTCGTTCGACGCGCGCGACCTGATCGATCCGGCGCTGCGCTAGCCGGCGCGCATCCGCGTCGTGATGAGCTGGCCGGTCATGTAGCTAGCCGCCGGGCCGGCCATGAAGAGGACGGTTTGGGCGACTTCCTCGGGTTCGCTCATCTTGCCCAAGGGGTCGGTCTTTAGGCGCTGCTCGCGCAGCTCGGGCGTCATCCCGCTGCGTACGGCCGGCGTGTTGGTCGTGCCGGGGTTGAGCGCATTGACGGTGATTTCGTGTTTGCCAAGTTCGAGGGCGAGCGTCTTGACCAGCGCGATCACGCCGCCTTTGGAAGCTGCGTAGCCGGCGCGCGATTTGTCACCCAGCAAGCCGCGATCGGACGCGATCAGGACCATCGTGCCGGCTCGCCGCGGGACCATCGTGCGGGCGACCGCGCGGGTGACGAACAGCGAGCCGTCGAGGTTGACCCCGATCGCTTTGTGCCATGTTTCGTCCGTCATGTCCACGACGTCGCAGCGTGGAACGCCGCCGCCGGCGCAGTGGACGAGGATGTCGATCTTTCCGTAGCGTGCAATGGTCTGATCGACCATCGCATTCACCGCGGCCGACGACGAGACGTCGACCTCGATCGCGAGCGCTTCGCAACCGCTCGCCGCGAGCTCGTCGCGGACGCTTTGGGCCCCGCTACCGTTGATGTCGGCGATGACGACCGCCGCGCCGCTCTTGGCGAGGAGCTGAGCACACGCGAGACCGATCCCGCTCGCGGCTCCGGTTACAAGTGCGGTGCGACCTGCAAGGTCGACCGTCGTCGGTGCGCCGTTCATCATATCGCCTTCCCCGTTTCATCGACCGGGTGCCGCCTCCTCGCAGGCCGGGGTTCCGATGCGGCGTAGAAGCTACCGGTGGATCGACGCGTAAAGATCGCCATGGCCGGGCTCGGTCAAGGCGCGGCCGGCACGCTGCCGTCGTTGGCGCTCATGCCGGAAGTCCAGCTCGTTGCCGGTGCCGACGTCAACCCGCTGATGCGCGCGAATTTCGAGCGGCGCTATCCGGGCACGCGTTCGTACGACAGCGTCGAAGCGTTGTGCCGCGATCCCGAAGTCGAAGCGGTGTGGGTCGCGACGCCGAATCGCTTTCACTGCGAGCACGCGATCGTTGCGCTGCGCGCCGGTAAACACGCGATCGTCGAGAAACCGATGGCGGTATCGCTGGCAGAAGCCGACACCATGATCGACGTCGCCGAACGCGAAGGGGCTGTGCTGCTCGCCGGTCATACGCGCAGCCTGAGCATTTGGAACCGCGCCATGCGCCGGCTCATTTTGAGCGGAAGCATCGGGAACGTGCGCGCGATCAACGTGAACGCGTACACCGATTGGATGATTCGGCCGCGCACGCCGGACGAGCTCGATCCCGACGAAGGCGGCGGGATCGTCTACCGGCAGGGGCCGCATCAAATCGATACCGTGCGGCTGCTCGGCGGGGGGCGGCTGCGCAGCGTTCGCGGCATGACGGGGGAGTGGTTCGCCGCACGGCCGGTCCCCGGCTTCTACAGCGCGTTCCTCGAGTTCGAGGACGGCGCGATCGCGACCGTCCAGCACAACGGCTACGGCTACTTTATGACCAGCTCGCTCTACCCGTGGGCGCGCGACAAGCGGCAGTACACCGACGCCGACCGTGCAGCGTTACGGCGCGCGCTCAGCGAGCGCTCGCGCGACGAGATCGGCGAGAAGGAGCAATACCGCCCGGGCGGCCCGCGCGATCAGCGGCCTGAAGACGTGCCGTCGCCCTACCCGTGGCAACCGTTCGATCTGGGCACGGTCGAGGTCACCTGCGAGCGCGGCGTCGTGCGCCCGCACGAGTGGGGGTTGTCGATCTACGGTGACGACGGCCGGCGCGACATCGACTTGCGCAGCCTGCAACGTCCCGAAGCGGATCCGTCGGGCGGGCTGACGCACGCCATCATCGGCGAGTTGTACGATGCGGTCGTGCATGGCCGGCCCGCTTATCACAACGGCGCCTGGGGCCGCGCGACGCTGGAGGCGGTGCTGGCCATCATCCGTTCCGGCCGCGAGCGGCGCGAGATCGTTCTCGAACGGCAAGTCGCGATGCCCGACGGCTACGACGCCGGCATGGACGCCCAGCTTGAAGCGAAGCTGACCGCTTAGCCGAGGCCCGGCGCGAACAGCTCCTTGGCCGGAAACGGCGCTTTGAGCACACCGTAGCGGGCGGCGGCGTCGATCAGCGGTTGGAAGTCGTCGCTGCGCAAGTATTGCGGAAAGAACATGCGGTGATTCGAGCGGTTGAAGGGCGCGTTCGAGTATTTTTCGATGATGCGCGCCGTCGCTTCGTGGTTCTTGTTCGCCCAGACCGCGGTGTCGGCCATCGCGGCCGCGAAGCGCTTCACGACGTCGGGGTTTGCGCGCGCGAAGGCCAGCGTGCAGAAGTACCCGCCCTGACACCATTGCGCGGCGATGGCATCGCTCGGCGCCGCGATCACCCGGTAGTCGACCGTTCCGAGATTGGTAAGGGTCGGTTCCTCGACGTGCGCGGCGTCGACGCGTCCGGAGGTCACCGCGGCGCCCATCGCGCTGTACGGCAGCTCGAGGAACTTGGTCGTGGCGCTGGTGCCGCCGTTTTTGTCGATCCACGCGCGCACCGCGATTTCGGCCAACCCGTGCAGGATGGCGACGCCCACGGTCTTGCCGGCAAAATCCGTCGCCCCGCGAATCGGCGAGCTCTGGGCGACGACGAGCCCGCTGCTGGGCGCGCTCGATTGCCAATCGCCCGACGGGGAAACGAAGACGAACGGCACGCCGTGCTCGTGCGCGGTGGCGATCGCCAACGTGTTGCCGCTGCCGATGTCGAGCGAACCGGCGGCGACGGCTTCCGCCAGCACCGATCCGTTCGCCGCGCCGGTTTCGAGCTCGACATCGAGACCGTGCTTGGCGTAGAAGCCTTGCTCGTAGGCAAAGCCGCTGACCGCGCCGACCTCGATCGGCGACATCGACACGCGCAGCTTCGGCGTCTGTGCACCGGCCGGCCGGCGCGCGGTGAGCGGTGTCAGCGCCGCAGCCGCGAGTGCCAGCCCCGAGCGCAGAATCGAACGACGGTCCATGTGTTCTCCTAACTCGCTGCCGCGTCAGGCCACGCCGGCGAAGGCGGGCTTGCGCAAACCGAGCCGTTCCAGGCGCGGCACGATCTCGTCCCGCAGCCGTTCGAGATCCTCGACGTAGTCGAAGAGCCCGATCGCGACCCCGTCGAGGCCGGCGTCGTGCAGCGCCTTGTAGGTTTGCGCGGCATCGTCGTAGCTGCCCCGTACGAGGAACGTTCCGACACCGCTGACCAGACGTTCCTTCAGCCGCTCGATCGGCGAGGTGTGCGGGGCCGTGCGATTGAGCGCCCAGCGTGCCAGCGCGCTCTCGACGCCGCTCCAGTCGCCGAGGTCGTAGACGAGATGGTGGTAGTACTCGTCGGCCTCCTTGCGGGTCGGACGGCATACGAGATGGCTGCTGGCGTAGATCGGCACGTACGCGCCGCCTTCGCTGAGCGCGCGCGCCCCGCGCAACTCCTCCGCGACGCTCTCCATGTCGCTGAGCGAGGTGAACAGCGCGTCGGCATGACGCATGGCAAACTCCCGGCCGCGCACGGAGTGTCCTGCGCTGATCACCATCGGCAGCTGCGCGCCGAACGGCTTGGGCTTGCACAGCACTTGCTTGAGGCTGAAATAGGTGCCGGTGTGGTCGAAGGGCACCGTCTCGCTCCACATGCGCTTGACGATCGTCACCCACTCGTCCGTGTAGTCGTAATGCGCATCGTGGTCGCCGGGCGCCGCGCCGAACAAGGCGTGTTCTTTGGCCGTGCCCGACACGACGTTGAGCCCGAAACGGCCGCGGCCGATGTGGTGTGCGGTCACGACCTGCTTGGCCGCGAAAACCGGGTGGACGTAGGCGACGTGCAGCGTGCCGAAAACGGCGATCCTGGTCGTGGCAGCCAAAATTCCGGCCGCCCACGTCAGCGTCTCGTGCGATCCGCCTTCGTCATCACCCTCGGCCGGGTAGCCGCGCTTTCCTTGCCACTGACCGAGCGGGAGGAGGAACTCGATGCCGGCGTCGTCGGCGAGCCGCGCGACGCGTACGTTGTTCTCCCACGAGTTGTCCCAGATCGTCGTCTTGAGCTTGGCCAGCCCGTTGTGGACGTTCGATGCGAAGATGCCGAGCTCGAACGGGTTCGAACCGAACCGCCGCGGCTCCATTACGCGATGACCTTGCTCCGTTCGCGGGTGAAGATCTCGATCAAATCGGGAGCGATGGGCGAGAAGCTCGACATGTGCCGTTTGAGCAGCGACTCGAACCCGTCGGCAAAGTGCGCCTTGTTCGTTTCGAGCGGGAGATCGATTCGCACGTGCTCGCGCGGATCGCGAATCGTCGCCATCGGATCGCGGCCGTCCTCGACGTTCTTCAATTCACGCTGGAGCATCTTCCGGAACGTGACGAGGCCGATGTCGGTCGTCCCGATCCCCTCGAGGCTGCGGTCGGCGATCGGTCCCTGGGTTTCCCAGGCCATGATGTCTTGCGCGTGCACGTACTCGAGCAGATACTGGCCGTTCGCGTCCTTGATTGGCACGTCGTAGATCGGCACCCGGTCCAGCAGACGTTGCGGAACCTCCGCACCGGCCGGCGGCACGAACGCGTGGAACCAGAAATGGTTCGTGCTGACGTCGTCGCGCGGGACGCGAATCTGAAAGGTGTACTGCGTCCAATCGCCGCCGCCGCTACCGACCGAAAGCATGTTCGGAAAGAGGATCGGGTGGCCGGTGACCCAGTCCGAGGCGGTCTCGCTCTGGCCTTCGAGCAGCCGGCGCTTGACGATGCCCCACGGGAACTCGTCGAACGCGATCTTTTTGTGGCGCCGCGAGATCGCGACCTTGAGCGGAGCACCGCGCTGCTCGCGCAAGAACTCGTAGAGGTTGCCGTGCAGCCACTCGGTGTGCAGCGGGTCGACGGAGTTTTCCATGATCTGCAGCCAGTTGCAGTTGACGACCGCGCGGCCGCAGTGACGGATCGTTCCTTCGGCCACGAAGCCGTCGTAGCGCGGGATGAGCGGCGCGGGCTGCGGGCCCAAGTACGCCCACAGCAGACCGCCCATTTCTTGCACCGGGTAACCGGCGATGGTGACCTTGTCCTTGAACGTCGAATCGGCGGGCTCGTTCGGCTGCTCCAAACAGCGGCCGGTGCCGTCGAACTTCCAGCCGTGGTACGGGCAGCGGATGCCGTCCTCGGTGGGAATGCCGTAGAGCAACGATGCGCGGCGGTGCGGGCACGCCGCCTCGATGAGGCCGAAGTCGCCGCCGCGCGTCCTGTAGAGAACGAGATCCTCGCCCAGGATGCGCACCGGATGGGTCCAGCGCTCCTCCATCTGGGCGAGACCCGCCACCGGGTGCCAGTAGCGGCGCAGCAGGTTCCCCATGGGCGTTCCGGCGCCGACGCGGGTGAGCCGGTCGTTCTCTTCAAGCGAAAGCACGAGGGGGTCTCCCTTCGGGTCGAAATGAGCAGCCGAAGACCCTTTCGTCGCGCGTCAGCTCCAGACCATCCGTTTTTTGCCGGCGGCGCTGGCGGTGATGAGAAACGCCGATCCGTCGGCGATCTCGCCGTTGGGGTCCAACCCCATCGCTTCGAGGAACGCCACGCGTACCGATTCGGGCTGACCGTACTGGTTCGGGAACCCGTTACGCGGATCGAGCGACGGGTCGTCGAGCATCTCCGCGAGCGGCAAACCGCGGGTCAGCAGTTCCCGGCTCACGATCGGCAGCTCGATGCACGAGTTGATCGCAGGATCGCGGATGATCCCCTTCGGGTCCTCGCCGCGCTCGATACGTTTGAGATCGTCGAGAAACTGCTTGCGCATCAGGATGATCCCGCGATCGCTGATGCCGAGCGCTTCCTGCGTGCGGTCGGTGATGCGGCCTTGACCGGCCCACGCGATGAAATCCTGGTTGGCGATGTGGCTGCTGATGAAGCGGCCGGTGAACGGGTCGATCACCGGGCCCTCCCAGGCCGGAATCGATTCTTGAACGTAGGGCTCGCGCTCGTTCGGCACGCGCGAGAAGTGCCATTGCACGAAAAGCGTGTTCTCGTCGTCGATCGGAACGCGCCATTCGAAGTGCTGATTCGGCCCCAAGCAGTTCGGCCAAAGGGCGATGCGCCCGACCACCCAGCGCTCGTGATCATCCGGCATGCCTTCGATGAGCCGGTGATAGGTGAAGCCGTACTCGAATTCTTTGAAGTCGATGCGCGTGTGCCGTCCGCCGTAAGGCCCCGTTCCGCCCTTCAGCCGCACCGACCAGTTGCGGTGCATCCACTCGAAGTGCACCGGATCGATCGAATTTTCTTGGCACTGGAGCCAGTTGCACGGAATCGTCGAGGTGATGATCTGAACGAAGCCGTTGGGCCACGAAAACGGCTCCCAATCGGGCAGCAACGGCGCCGGCTGCGGGCCCATGTAGGCCCAGACGAGGCCACCCTTGGTCTCGACGGGGTACGATCTGATATGAATCTTGGCTTTGAAATCGGCATCCGGATTGGCGACGTCTTCGAACGGTTGCTCGAGACAATTGCCCGCTTGATCGAAGAGCCAGCCGTGGTAATTGCAGCGAATGCCGCAGTTCTCGGTAAAACCGTACGAGAGGTCGGCGCGGCGGTGCGGGCAGTGCCGGTCGACGAGGCCGAACGTACCGCTCATGTCGCGGTAGAGAACGAGGTCTTCACCGAAGAGGCGCATTGCTTTGACCGGCTGGCGGTCGAACTCGCTGACGCCGGCAACCGGCATCCAATACCGGCGCAAGAGATTGCCCATCGGGGTTCCCGGGCCGACGCGCGTGAGCAGGACGTTCTGTTCTTCGGTGAGCATGCTCTTTACGTGCCACGTTACTCCGGAATGCGGTGAGCGTCAATGCGTCCTATGCTTCGTTCGTGGGTTCAACGGTTTGGGGCTGCCGGATTGGCGGCTGCGGTCCTGGTTGCGTCGGCGCCGCCGCGCGCGCAAGCTGCCGATCCGTTCGAGATCAACGTGATCCTCTCGCTCACCGGGCCGGGTGCGTTTCTCGGGAAGAGCGAGCAGAGCGCGATCGCGCTGGTGCAAGACCGCGTCAACAAGAGCGGCGGAATCGGCGGCCGGCCGGTCGATTTCGTCATCGCCGACGACGAGTCGAGCCCGCAAGTCGACGTTCAACTCGCCAACGCGTTGATGAGCAAACACGCCTCGGTGATCGTCGGACCGTCGCTGGCCGGCGGCTGCAATGCGATTCAGGCGCTGCTCAAGAGCGACGGACCCTTGCTGTACTGTCTGTCGGCCGGATTCCATCCGCCGAAAGGTTCGTACGGCTTCACGTACGGCGTATCGACCGGCGACCTCATCGCCGTCAACGTCCGCTATTTTCAGGATCGTGGCTGGAAGAAGATCGCGCTGATCACCTCGACCGACGCCAGCGGCCAAGATGGCGAAGCCGGACTCGACGCCGCGTTGGCCCAGCCGGAATTCAAAGACATGACGCTGGTCGACCGCGAGCACTATGCGGTTTCCGACCAAACCGTGACGGCGCAACTGACGCGCATCAAGGCGTCCGGCGCGCAGGCCATCATCGCCTGGGGAACCGGTAGCCCGATCGGCACCGTGTTGCACGGGTACGCCGACGTCGGGCTCGATCTGCCGATCGGCGTTTCGGCATCGAACCTGATCTATTCCGAGATGAAACAGTTTGCGTCGATCGTGCCGGCGGGATTCATGTCGGCCGGGCTCCCGTGCGTCGCGCCGGATTCGATTCCGCCGGGCGACCTGGCCACCGCGGTGAAGCAATTCGTCGACGCCTTCAAGGCGGTCGGCGTTCATGCCGACGTCGCGCAAGCCATCGGCTGGGACCCACCGATCATCTTGCTCGGCGCCTTCAAGAAGCTCGGCGTTGCGGCGACGCCGCAGCAACTGCGCGACTACCTCCTGACCTTGCACGGCTTTTCCGGCGCCAACGGAACGTATGACTTCCGCGACGGCAGCCAACGCGGGCTGACGGAGAAAAACGGCATCATGGTGCGCTGGGAGGCCGCGCAAGATACCTGGGTGGCGATCTCTAAATTCGGCGGCGCGCCCCTCAAGTAGGGCTGAAAATGATCTCGTCGGCCCGGAACGTCGGGGACTTCGCGTAACGCGCGACGACGGTCTTGCCGTTCATGTCCTTGGCGTTGGTAATCCCCGATTTGTTGCTCGCCATCAGCAACGCGGGCGGCGGCTTCCGGTCGGCGTGGAAGTCGGCCCCCGGCGCGACCAGCGGTGGACTTCGGCAACGTCTCGCTGGTCACGATCGCCCTCGCACACAGCAAGAACATCCCGTTCGTACCAGCGCCCGGCGCGAGAGCGTCGCCATCCTAGGGCGTGACGAGCTCCACGGTGCCCTTCCAGAAGCCTTGCACCGGAACGCCGGGCGCAAGGCGCGCCGATTTCGTGATCAGTTCCTCGAACGGGTTGGTGCCGTCGTCGCGCACGATCATCGGATCGCGGCCTTCGCGCACGTCCTCGATGCCGCGGAAGATGATCTTGCGCTGCTCGATCATCGGCTTGTCGGCGACGCCGAGGTGTTCGTACGTGCGGTCGTAGATCGGGCCCTGCGATTCGACCGCCATGCGGTCCTGATCTTGGAAGCTGTTGCCGACGCCCGAGAACGTGCGCGTTTTCATCTCCTCGCGATCTTGCAAGTAGCGGTTCTGGGCCGTGCGGATCGGTTGCAGCCGATCGTCGACCTCGCCGGCTTGCATCGAATTCTGGTAGTCGTGATCGATCGGGCCGACCGCGCTGTAGTGGATGACGTACTTCCAGTGGTGCTCGTCGTCGATCGGCACGTGCCAGTGCAGCGAGTAGCCGTCGTCGTCGTTCGGCCGGCGTGCGCGCGGGTTGAAGATCGGGGCACCGACGAACGCCTGCATGTTGGGCATGATGAAGTTCGTGAGGCGCACGTAGCTCTCGCCGTTCTGCAGCGTGCGCACCGAATACGCGCGCAGCCCGAAGGGCGTTTCCTCGCACAGCGTATGGGGCGCGGAATCTTGCATCATGTACTGATTGCTCGGGCCGTTGGCGAGCTTCGAATCGAACAGCAGGTGCAAGAACGACAGATGCGAGGGATCGATGTCGTTGGCTTGCACGAAGTTGCACTCATGGTAACGTTTCGTCACGCTCGAGTGCGACGCGTCGGCGAGCAAGAACGGAATCTTCGGGACCGCCGGCGGTGTGCCGGGGCCCATGTACGCGAGCACCAAGCCGCCGGCTTCGGTGCACGGATAGCCGCGATGGTGGATGCGATCTTTGAAGGTACTCGCGGCGGGCTCGTTCGGTTGTTCGAGGCACTGTCCGGTCTTCGCAAAGAGCCAGCCGTGATAGAGGCAGCGCAAGCCGCCGGGCTCGAGGCGTCCGTAGCTCAGATCCATGCCGCGGTGCGGGCAGCGCCGTTCGATCAATCCCGGCTTGCCGTCGACGTCGCGGAACAGCACGAGGTTTTCGCCCATGATGCGCACCGGCAGCGGCGTGTCCAGTTCGAGCTCGGCCGAGAGCGCGACCGGCTGCCAGTAGCGGCGCATGAAGTTGCCGCACGGCGTGCCGGGATCGGTTTCGGTGAGCAGTTTGTTCTGAGCTTCCGTGAGCATAGGTTCTCCTAATTACGATGGCGGCCCCGAGGATAGTGAATTATTCGGTCCGCGCCCGGGGTTTCCGCCCGTATCCGGCCAAGGAGCGAGCCATGATGCAGCACGTACGGTCGACTTCCCGCTGGTCGTTTTTGGCCGGCAGCGCGGCGTTCACGGCGGCCGCCCGGGTCGCGAGCGGGCAGACGACGCCGCATCTCGTCGTCAGCACCTCGGCGATCGACGGTGCGATCGGACTGATCTCGGCCCAGCGCAACGGGTACTTCCGCAAGCACGGCATCGAGGTCGAGCACGTGATCAACAACGGCGCGGCGAGCGCGGCCGGCGTGGCGGGCGGCTCGATCGCGCTGGCCGCCTCGAACGTCGTCACGCTGATCAAGGCGCACCTGCAAGGCATCCCGTTCCAAATGGTCGCGCCGAGCAGCATGTACGACACGTCGAACCCGACGCAAGTGCTGATCGTCCGCAACGACGCCGGCATCCGTACGGCGGCCGACCTCAACGGCAAAACGATCGCCGTGACCGCGATCGGCGACTTGCTCTCCGCCGCGACGTTGGCGTGGGTGGACCAAAACGGCGGCACGTCCAGCACGGTCAAGCTGGTCGAAATTCCGCCGACGGCGGAAGCGGCGGCGCTGGCGGCCGGACGCGTCCAAGCCGCGGCGCTCGCGGAACCGTTCCTCTCCGAAGCGCTGGCCGACGGTTCGGTGCACGTCTTCGGCAAGATCTTCGACGCGATCGCGCCGCGGTTCTTACAGGCGGCCTACTTCGGGACCGCCGACTACATCAACGCCAACCCCGATCCGGTGCGGCGCTTTGCCGCCGCCTTGCTCGAAGGCAACGCCTTTGCGAACGCCCATCCCGACCAGACGCTGCCGTGGCTGATCGAGTTTGCGAAAATCGATCCGGCGGTCGCCAAACGCGCGCGGCGCGAGCGGTTCGGTGAATCCTTGGATCCGGCGCTCATCCAGGTGGAGATCGACGCCCTCGTTCGCCTCAAAGCCCTTCCCCGCGGCTTCGACGTGCGCGAGATGATCAGCCCGGTCGTGGCCAACCTGCGCGCGTGAACCGCCCGCGCTTCCTCGGCGGCTTGGCGCTGGCGAGCGCGGTGGCGGCGTTGCCCGGTGTTGCGCGCGCCGACGAGGGCGCCGTCATCCGGATCGCGTCGGCCGCCGACGACGACGTCACGCCGGTGCTCTACGCCGACCGCGCCGGGTGGTTCCACGACGCGGGCATGAGCGTCCGCGTCGACCGCCTCAACAACGGCACCGCCGTCGCGGCGGCGGTCGCCGCCGGCGCAATCGACGTCGGCAAGGTTAGCATGCTGGCCGTCATCTTGGCGCACGCGCGCGGCGTCCCGCTCACGATCATCGCCGCCTGCAGCTTGTCGACGCCGGCGATCAACAACAGCGCTCTCCTCGTGACCAAGGACTCGAACATCCACGTCGCCCGCGATCTCACCGGAAAGATCGTCTCGGTCGGCGCGCTCAACGACATGCAAGCGCTGTCGGCGCAAGCGTGGATCGACGAGAACGGCGGCAACTCGAAGGCGGTCTCGTTGGTCGAGGAGCCCGGACCGGCGGTCGGCGTGGCCCTCGACACCAATCGGATCGCCGCCGGAACGGTGGTGAATCCGGCGCTCAACCAGCTGCTCGCAACCGGGAAATACCGCAGCATCGGCCGGCCGATCCAGAGCATCTCCAATCGCTTGATGATCTCGGCCTGGGTCAGCAACGCCGATTGGGCGACGAAGAACGCGAGCCTCGTGCACACCTTCAGCCAGATCGTGTTGCGCGCCGGTGCGTACGCGAACACGCACCACGAGCAAACCGTCGATCTCATCGCGGCCTTTTCGGGCATCGAAGCGGGCACGGTGCGCACGATGGCGCGCGCGGCGTTTGCCGACAAGCTCGATCCGGCCGTAATCCAACCGCTGATCGACGTGGCCGCGAAATACGGCGCGATCAAGCAACGCTTTGCGGCTACCGATCTCTTCAGCCCGAGTGCTGCAGGGACGACGGCGCTGCGTAGCGCAGCGCCCCCCGATGAAGTGCGAGCATAATTTCACGCGCCGCCGGTTGCTCATGCAGCTGGCAACGTGGGGCGGCGGAGCGCTCGCGGCCTCAGCCGGCGTTCCGGTCGAGTTGGCGGCGCAACCGGCGCGCAAGCTGATCGACGTGCACCATCACGTGCTGCCGCCGGACTGGCTCACCACCGACGGCACGCCCGACGTGGCCCGCGTCTTCAAGGGCTGGAGCATTGCGAAAGCGCTCGAGGAGATGGACCAGGCCGGCGTTGCGACCGGTTACGCATCGGTTCCGATTCCGGGCCGGCGATTCAACAGCGATCCGGCGACGGCGCGCAGCATCTCACGCTCGTCCAATGAGTACATGGCGAGCATCCGGGACGCGCATCC
This sequence comes from Candidatus Lustribacter sp., assembly GCA_049512335.1. GTDB lineage: Bacteria > Vulcanimicrobiota > Vulcanimicrobiia > Vulcanimicrobiales > Vulcanimicrobiaceae > Lustribacter. Next base: position 9,388 of record JBEKXE010000054.1, on the reverse strand, counting down.
CGGCCGTTTCCGCATGTGGGCGTTGCCACCGATGCCGAACGTCGACGACAGCTTGGCCGAAATCGCGTACGCTTACGACACGCTGAAAGCGGACGGTATCGCGCTGTTCACGAGCTACGGCGGTAAATATCTCGGCAACGCCGTCTTCGATCCGGTCTTCGCCGAGCTGAACCGGCGCAACGCCGTCGTCTTCGTCCACCCGACCGCTGCCCCATGCTGCACCGATCTGCAGCCGTGGATTCCGACCGCGCAGATCGAGTACGGAACCGACACGACGCGCGCCATTGCCGAATACATCTTCAACGGGTGCACGCAACGCTTTCCGAACGTGCGGGTCATCTGGTCGCACGGCGGCGGAACGATGCCGTTTCTCGTGCAGCGTTTCATCAACAGCGGCCAGGAAAATTTGAAGTCGCGCGTCCCCAACGGCTTCCTGGCCGAAGCCAAGAAGTGTTGGTACGACACGGCTCAGGTCCCGAGCAAAGGCGCGATGTACGCGCTGAAAACGATCGTGCCGGCCTCGCAGATCCTCTACGGCACCGATTACCCGTACCGCACGTTCCAGTGGACCGAGGACATGCTGACCGGCGACGCCGTCTTCACCCCGCGCGAAATCTCCGGTATCTACCGCGACAACGTGGCGGCGGTGTTGGCCGGGGCCGGGAAACCCGTCCCGGCCTGACGCGCGCTAGCGGCCCCAGGTCAGGTCGGCGGCGTTGAAGCTCGGCGACTTGCCGTATTTTGCGATCATCTCGATGACCGGCTGCAAGTACTTCGGGTCGGCACGGCCGCCGTCGTCGAACTGCAAGTGCTTGAGCACGATGAGTGCGACGTCGGGCGTTACCTGCGTGTAGCGCTGCAGCAGCGCGCCGGCTTCCTTGGGATGCGCGTTCGCCCAGCGCGCCGTTTGCTGCATTACGGCGGTGAAGCGCTGCGCCAATTGCGGGTTGCTCGCGAGCCAGGCGTCGGTTGAGAACCAGCCGGCCAAAGCGTACTTCGGGGCGACGATGTCGTTGAGGTTGCCGATGACCCGTGCGCCGTCGGCCGCGGTGCTGACCCACGGTTCGGTTTCGGAAACCGCGGCAACGCGGCCCCGGTTGAGCGCGTCCATCATCGTCGAATAGGGCATCTCGACGAATTGCACGGTGTCCGAGTTGCCGCCGTTGTGGTCGACCCACGCCTGGACTTCGAACTGCCCGATGTCGTGCAAGCCGTTGACCGCGACGGCTTGCCCGTTGAGGTCGGCGCCGGTTCGGACGTTCGAGCTTTTTGCCGCCATCAGCGCCGACGTGACCGGCGGCCCGGTGTAGAGCGAGGCGTAGGTGATGAAGCGGACCGGCAAGCCCTTGACGTGCGCGAGAATCAGCGGCGACGGGCTTCCGAAGCCGATGTCGACGGTGCCCGAGGTCGTCGCCGGAACGATCGCCGCGCCGCTGGCCAGCACGGTCAGATGCACGTCCAGACCGGCCGCCTTGAAGAACCCGAGCTCCTGCGCGAAAAATGCCTCGGCGGCCCCGGCGATCGGCATCGCGGCGACGTTGATCGTCGTGCCGTCGGCGCTCGCGTGCAGCGGGAGAGCGGCCAGCAGCGCTCCAAGTACGACCGCGGCAATCCTACACGGCAGCATCCCGGGTACTATGGGAACGGAGGGGTGGATTCATGCTGACGACCGAGCAGAACGAGCTGTTGACCCGCATCGGACCCGGCACGCGCATGGGCAATCTGCTCCGCCGCTATTGGCATCCGATCGCGCCGCTCGTCGACATGGAAGACCGCTGGACGAAGCGCATCCGGCTGCTCGGCGAGGATCTGGTGCTGTTCCGCGATCGTTTGGGCGGTTTCGGCCTGATCGCCGAGGCGTGCCCGCACCGGCGCGCATCGCTGGCCTACGGCATCCCGGCGATCGACGGGATCCGCTGCCCGTATCACGGCTGGAAGTTCGACGCGACCGGCCGCTGCATCGAGCAGCCGAACGAACCCGAAGACTCGACGTTCAAAGACAAGGTCGGGACGACGGCCTATCCGGTCGGTGAGCTCGGCGGCCTCCTGTGGGCGTACCTCGGACCGCTGCCGGCGCCCGGCATTCCGCGTTTGGACGGGCTCGTCGTCGAAGGCGCGATACGCTTCATGGGCCGCGCGACGATCCCGTGCAACTGGCTGCAGATCATGGAGAACTCCGTCGACCCGGTGCACACCGAGTGGCTGCACGGAAAGCTGACCGAGTTCGTTCGCGAAGCGGAGAACTGGCAGACGCCGCGCGCCAAACATCACGTCAAGGTCGCCTTCGATGAGTTCGAGTACGGCATCATCAAGCGCCGTTTGATGGAAGGCCAGACCGAGGACGCCTCGGACTGGGTGCACGGCCACCCGGTCGTCTTTCCGCTCACGCTGGCCGTCGGCACGCGTAGCGACACCTGGCGCCAGTACCAGTTCCAACTGCGCGTTCCGATCGACGACACGCACACCGAACACTACTGGTACTCGGCCTACATCCCGCCGCGGTCGGACATCCCGCGTCACTTGCTCGAACGCGTGCCGGTGTACGAGGCGCCGATGCGCGACGAACGCGGCGAGTTTTTGATGGACTACATCAATGCCCAAGACGCGCTGGCGTGGATCACGCAGGGGCCGATCGCCGATCGCACGGTCGAGAAGCTCGGCACGCCCGATCGCGGCGTGATGATGTTCCGCAAGATGCTGCTGCGCGAGCTCGAGAAGGTCGAGAGCGGCAGCGACCCGATGTTCGTGTTCCGTGGCGCGGCCGGCGAGGCCACGATCGACCTCCCGGTCGAGTATCAGAAGGACATGCAGTCGGACGGCTTCCGCCGCGTGTTCATGACCGGGAACGGGCGCTTCTCACCGGTCGCGGACGAGATCCTCGCGCTGTTCGAAGGCGTGCTCGTATAGCGGATTCGCTCTAAGCGTTCGGGTCGATCATGTCCTTCGCCGGGAAGCCGGCCGGGATGGCCTTGTATTTCATGGCCGCGTCGATCAGCGGTTGCAGCATGCGCGGGTTGAGGTCCTTCGACGACGTCGGCAGGAGCTCGATGTCCATCGGGGCGATCGTCTTCGCGTCGACGCCGGTGAATTTGGCGATCACCGGGACGATCTCGGGCTGGTGCGCGTTCGCGTAGGCGCCCGACTCGTACATCGACTTACGGAAGCGGATCAGCGTGTCGGCGTTCTTCGCGGCGAAATCAGCCGTGCAAAAGTACGCCGTGATGACGAACCGGTTGCCGATCGCGTCCAGCGTGCGGCCGAGGATCTTGCAGCGTCCGCTCGTGAGGGCGTCGGTCAGATCCGGCTCGGGGATGTTGGCGGCGTCGATGCGGCCGGCCGCGATCGCTTCGGCGGCGGCGCGGTGCGGCAGGCTGAGAAATTTCACCGTATGCGAATCGCCGCCGTGCGCATCGATCCAGGCCGAGGTCGCGATCGTGTCCAGGTCGCCGGCGGCCGGAACGGAGAGCGTTTTCCCGTTGAGGTCGCGGCCCGAGCGAATCGGCGAGTCCTTCGCGACCACGAGCGCGGAGTTCGGCCGATCGACGCTCCAGAACGACGACGGCACCTCGATCACCAGCGGGAGCCCGTGCGCGCGCGCTTCGACCAGGCCGAGCATGCTCGAGCGCCCGATGTCGAGCGAGCCGCCGAGCAGCGCCGTGATGACGGCCGCGCCGCTCGTCATCGTGACGACGTCGGCATCGAGCCCGTTGCGCCCGAAGATGCCGCTCTGTTGGGCCCAGAACGCGCCGACGAAATCGATGTTCGGCGGTCCGGCGATGCGCAGTTTCGCGGGCGATTGCGCGCCGGCACGCCCGGACGAGGCCAGCGCGGCGGCTCCCGCCGCGAGAAACGCCGGGCGGCTGATGCGATGCGTCATGGGTTCTCCTAGCTCAACTGCGGGAAGAGTTCGCGTGCTGGGAACGCGCTCGGCAAGACCTCGTAGTGCGCCATCAAGTCGATCACCGGCTGCACGTAGGCCGGATTATTGGATTCGGCGTATGCGACGCGGGGGAACTGGGCGGCCACGGCCGGATCGATTTTGACGAAGCTTGCCAGCAGCGCGGTCGTTTCCGCGTGGTTGCGGTTGACCCACTGCGCGGCTTGCTGCAACGCCGTCGCCACGCTCTTGGCGACGGCCGGATTACGCGCCGCCCAATCGCGGTTCGCGGCGAGGCCGAAGGTTTGGAACGGCTTCTTCCCGGCCATCGCCTCATACGGCAGACCCAGCAGCTGCACGTCGTTCTTCGCGCCGGTGTAGAACGGCTCGTTGAGCAACCCGCCGTCGAGGCGGCCGCTCTTGATGGCCGCGGGAATCTCCGACGCAACGATCTCGACGAACCGGACGTCCTTCGACGTGCCGCCGTTCTGGTCGATCCAGGCCAGCGTGACCGTTTGGAGCATATCGTGAATCGTCGACACGCCGAGCGTCTTGCCGCTGAGGTCTTTGGCGCTCTTGATGCCCAGCGATTTGCTCACCACGAGGTGCGAGATCGGCGCCGCCGGCGTGTAAAGCGCTCCGCAGGCAAGCAGCACGAGCGGCAAGCCGTGGACGTGCGCCGCTGCCATCGAGCCGGTGTTGGTGCAGCCGAGGTCGAGCGATCCGCCCAGGATCGCCGCCGTGATCGCGCCGCCGCCGCCGCCGCTCACGACCAGCTCGGCCTCGATGCCGGCTTGTTTGAAGAGACCCTTTTGGAGCGCGTAGTACGGCAGCGCCGATTCCTCGATCGGTGCCACGCTGATCCGTACCGCCGCCGTTTGCGCGCGCACGCTCGCGGGCCGCGCGATCACGGCGGCTCCCGCGGCGAGAAATGCCGGGCGGCTGATGCGATGCGTCATGGGTCTACATCGGTTTCCGGCAGGCGCTGTTCCTTCAGGAGATAACCGAGTACGCATGCTCGGCAAGAACGAAAACGAACGGCTCTCGCTGGTCGGGCCGGGAACCCCGGCCGGCGCGTTGCAGCGGCGCTACTGGCACGTCGTGGCCGCGGTTGACGAGTTGGCCGAACGCTGGACGAAACGCGTGCGCTTGCTGGGCGAGGACTTGGTGCTCTTTCGCGACCGCAGCGGCAAGCTCGGCCTGATCGCCGAGCAATGCCCGCACCGTCGCGCCTCGTTTGCCTACGGCATTCCGGAAGCCGACGGCATCCGCTGCCCCTATCACGGCTGGCAGTTCGACGGCAGCGGGCGTTGCATCGACCAGCCCAACGAGCCGCCGGAGAGCTCGTTCAAAGACAAGGTCACGGCCACGGCCTATCCGGTCGAAGTGCTGGGCGGGCTCGTGTGGGCGTATCTCGGGCCGGCGCCGGTGCCGCTGTTGCCGCGCTGGGACGGCTTCGTCGGCGAAGGCATGATTCGCGCCTGTGGTTGGCACCACGTGACCTGCAACTGGTTGCAGATCATGGAGAATTCGCTCGACCCGATCCACACGCAGTGGCTGCACGGCGCGCTGCTGGAATTTCTCGAGGAGAACAGCGGGCTCAAGATTCCGGCTGCAAAGAAGCAGCTCAAGATCGCGTTCGACGAATTCGAATACGGCGTCTACAAGCGCCGCTTGCTGGAAGGTCAATCGGAGGACGCGGACGACTGGAAGGTCGGCCACCCGGTGATCTTCCCCAATCTCTTGGCGGTCGGCAGCGGCGGCGGTCATCTGTGGAAGGTGCTGGCGTATCAAATCCGCGTGCCGACCGACGACGAGCACACGATGCACTACTGGTACTTCGCGTTCGAGCCGCCGGCCGGTGCGCAGGTTCCGCCGCACTTGTTCGATCGGCTGAGCTTCTACCGGATGCCGGTGCGCGACGCGAACGGCGAGTACATCCTCGACACGATCGGCGTTCAGGACGTCATGGCTTGGGAGACGCAAGGCGCGCGCGCGAAGCGCGAACTCGAACGGCTCGGCACCACCGACGAAGGCGTGATTATGTGGCGGCAACTGCTCAGCCGCGAGTTGGCGAAGGTCGAGGCGGGGCAGGACCCGATGGGCGTCGTTCGCGATCCGGCCAAGAACGTGCGGATCGAGTTCGCGGTCGAACGCGACAAGTCGAACTTCACCGACGGCTTCGACCGCGTGCTCAAGCGCTCGTCGTTGCGCTCGGCGCCGATCGCCGGCGAGCTGCGCACGCTGTTCGCGGCGTACAACGGCGAACGCCTCGCCAAATCGCTGCGCGAGCCCGTCTCGGCCGGCTGATTCCGGTTTCGTCCGGCCAGGGACGGGTCGAGCGCCGGGGGAAGCGTCCCGCATGGATCACATCGCTTTTCCGTATCGTAGCGCGTCGCACTTGGCGCTGCTCCACGTCATTGCCGAGTCGGGCGCCTGGGAGAAATACGGTCTCGACGTTGCGTACAACCAGCGCATCGCGCGTGCCGACGCGCACAGCGCCGTGGCGAACGGCGACGTCCAGTTCGTCGGCGGCAACCACGTCTCGACTTACGGCAAGCGCGCGCGCGGCGACGATTGGGTGTACCTCGGGCAGACGATGAACCTCGTCTCCGGCCGCAAGCTGATCGTGCGGCCCGATTCCGGCATCAACTCGGTGGCCGACCTCAAGCACAAGACCGTGGGCACGCGCGGCGCGCACCCGGGTTTGAACGATTGGCTGTTCCTCAAACAGCACGGCTTGGACGTCGACAAGGATGAGGTGGCGCTGGTCAATCCCGACAAGGGCCGCAGCAACGAGAAGGCGAGCAACGACGTGCTCTCGGGCGAGAACGACGGCGACGTGTGGAAAGCCGTGCTCGACCGGCGGGTCGATGCAACGTTCGTTTCCGAACCGTCGACATTCTTTGCCGTGGCCGCCGGTTTGAAGACGATCGACATCGATCCGCTGCCGATGATCTTCTTTACGACGCTCTCGACCAGCACGCGCTTCGCGTACAACCATCCCGACATCGTCGAGCGCTTCCTGAAAGGCGTCATCGAAGGGATCCACTTCTTCAAAACGCAGCCCGAGCGGACGATTCGCACGCTGCAAGAACGGCTCGACGGTGAGGGCAAGATGACGCTGGAACAGGCCACGCGCTTGCAGGCGACGCTCGCCGGGGCGCTCGAGCCGAAACTGTATCCCTCGCTTCCCGCGTTGAACAACGTCTACCAAGAAGCCGTTCGGCTCGACAAGGACGCGCTCAAGATCAGCCCGCTCGAGCTCTGGGATCTGCACTTCGTCCGCGATCTGGACGACCGCGGCTTCATGCGCGAGTTGTACGGTGAACCGGCCGTTGCGGCGCATTGAGGCGCTGGGGTCCCTCGCTGCAACGGTAATCTCGGCGGCGCTCGCGCCCGCCGTTGCCGGCGCCCAGGCGGCGCCGGTTCGCGTGAGCCTGGCGTCGTCGGCGAACGACGACGTCACCCCCGTGCTCTACGCGCTCTCGAAAGGCTGGTTTCGTGACGCGGGGCTCGACGTCGACTTGCAAGCGGCGACCAACGGCGCGGCCGTCGCCGCGGCGGTCGCCGGCGGCACCGTCGATTTCGGACGTTCCAACGTCGTGCCGCTGATCACCGCGCACGCGCGCGGCATCCCGTTCACGCTGGTCGCGCCGTCGGGTTCGTATTTCGACGGCGCCGGTTCGTCGGGACGGGTCATCGTCAACAAGAGCAGTGCGGTCCAGCGGCCGCGCGACCTCAACGGGCTCGTCGTCTCGGTCGCGTCGCTCAACGACATCCAAACGATCGCGGCCCGCGCCTGGATCGACAAAGACGGCGGCAACTCCGCGACGGTGAAGTTTCTCGAGACGAACGGCGTCGAAGCCGCGGTCGCGCTCGACACGGGACGCGTCGACGCGGCGAGCTTGGTGGCGCCGCTGCTGACCCAACTCGTGCAGAGCGGCAAGTACCGCGTGCTCGGCGATCCGACCAGCGGCGTCGCATCGCGGCTGATCGAAGCGGCCTGGTTCAGCACCACGGCCTACACGGCGAAGAACCCGGCCGTCGTGAAGAAATTCAGCTCGATCATCAGCCGGGCGTCGAGCTTCTGCAACGACCATCCCGATCAGACCGTCAACCTGCTGGCCGCTTTCTCGCACATCGACGCCAATACGATCGCGCACGCGCCGCGCGACAAGTACGACCTGACGCTCATCCCGAGCGACCTCCAACCGCTGATCGACGCGGCGGCTCGCTACGGCGTCATCCCGCGCGCTTTCGATTCGCGCGAGTTCATCGACCCGAACGCGCTTTCGTGAAGCGCGTCGCGCGTTGCCTACGTCATCAGCTTTGCGAACGTCGGTATCTACTGGAACAACCATCACCACCTGTTGCGGGCCGCCGATGGGATCGACGGCCGCGTGATGTGGGCCAACCTGCACTTATTGTTCTGGCTCTCGCTGATCCCGTTCGTGACCGCCTGGGTCGGCCAGAACCGTGGTTCGTCCCCGATCGCCGCGTGGAGCGCGCGCTCGTAAGGGAGTAGGGGCGGAGGATACGCCGGCGCCACCGAACGGGAGCCTCCTCGGAGCGGAGCATGAACGTCGTCGACTCGCACTTCCACTGGTGGCCGCGCTCGATCTTCGAAGCGCTGTGCAAGCGTTCGGGGTACCCGCGCGCGGAGCACGACGGCAAGGGCGGCTTCAACTACTACCGCCGCGCCGATTGCACGTACGTGCTGCCGGTGTGGCCGGCGTGGTTCGATCTGGACGATCAGTTCCGCTACATGGACGAGACCGGTCATCACATCTCCGGCTTCGGATCGATCGGACCGTTTTCGGTGCACTTTTCCGATCTTCCGAAAGCTGAAGGCAAAGAGGCGGCGATCGCCTGGAACGAAGCGATGGCGGAGCAAACGCGCCTTCATCCCGGCCGCTTTTGGGCCTCGGCTGCAATCCCGTTCATCGATGCGGCGACCGCCGTCGAGGTGCTGGACGACGCCGTGTTGCGGCTCGGCCTCAAGGGCGCGAACGTTCCGGGCAGCGTCGGCGACGATCCGTTCATCGACGCGCCGCGCTTGGAGCCGTTCTACGCCCGTGCGGAAGAGCTCGGCGTGCCGATTTTTCTGCACCCGACCGATGCGTTGTTCGCCGACGCGCTGGCCGGCTACGGCGGCGACCTCCATCGCATGGGGCGCGTCGTCGAAGTGAGCGTCGCCGCATCACGGCTCATTTTCTCCGGCATCATGGACCGGTATCCGAATCTGAAGATCGTGATGTCGCATACCGGCGGCGCATTGCCCTACCAAGCCGGCCGCTTCGACAAGAACGGTACGGGCTCGAAGCTCGCGGAGAAGCCGAGCTGGTATCTCAAGCGCCTCTATACCGATACGGTGTCGCCGTACACGGCCGGGATGAAATTCGCGATCGAGTTTTTCGGTGCCGATCGCGTGATGTACGGCAGCGATTATCCGTGTTGGGATCCGAAGATCGCGCTGCCGCTGCTCGAAGCGGTCGGCCTAAGCCCGGA
>JBEKXE010000053.1:0-26679 GCA_049512335.1 Candidatus Lustribacter sp. | reverse complement strand
ACGGGCATACGCTCGTGGTCGCGCTGTCCTTGAAGTACTCGCGCTTGATCGAGTCGGGTGGGAAGTACTGGTTGCCCTCGACGACTTCAGTGCTGTTGCTTTCGGCGAGCACGGCGCCGTTCCAAATCGCTTTCACGCTTCGACCAACCTTCCGCCGCGGCGCTGGGTTTCGCGCCCCGGCGGGGTTCGCGCGACGACGACGGCGCCCAGCACCGTGCAGCCGGCGCCCGCCAGCAGCCGGGCCGCGTCGCGCAGCGTGGCGCCGGTCGTCACCACGTCGTCGAGCAACACGGCGCGGGCCGGCAAGCGGGCTTCCGGGCGCAGGGCAAAACGGCCGCTCGCGGTCAGCCGTTCCGCCCGCCCCAAACCGCGCTGGGCGGCACCGCGCTTGCGCAGCACGTCCGCGCACGCCGCCGAACGCAGAACGGCGACGCGCCGCGCCAGCTCGCGCGCCTGGTCGAACCCGCGCTCGGCCGCGCGCCCGCGCGTGGTGACCAGCGGCACGACGACGGAGCCGGCACCGATCAGCGGGGCCAGCAGCCCGGCCAGCGGATCGAGATACGCGCGCTCGCCGCGCTTGGTCGCAAGCACGGCCTCACGCAGCGGGCCCGCGTACTCGCCGGCGGCCGTCACGGGCAGACCGTCGATCCATGCCGTCACCGGCCGGGCCATGGCGGCGCACGCCGCACACAGCCCGACCTCCGGCGCGCCGCAGCCGATGCACCACACCGGAAAGAGCCACGGACGAATCGCCGCCCACATGCTTCCCGCTCACGCGCACGCCGGCGCCCGGCTAGGGGGCGGTGGAAATCAGGTCGCGATCGGCTCGTTCGCGACGATGCGGTCGATCAGCGAGGTGTCGGCCGGCACGTCGTAGGCGATGCCGACGATCGAGTCCCGCACGAGCACGCGCGCGCCCAGCGTCGCGCCGTCCCAGACGATCGACCGTTCGATGACGGCTTCGTCGCCGATCTGCACGCCGTCGCCGATCACCGTCGGGCCGACGATGCGCACGCGGCGCCCGACGCTCACGTTGCTGCCGAGCCGCACGTCGCCTTCGATCAGCACGTCGTTCCCTAAGCGCACGTCGGACGGAACGCCGGTGGCGCGCGCACCGCGCAAGCGCACCTGACCCGCCAGCACGTCGCGGGTCGCGCGGCGGTACTCGTTCGGCGTTCCGATGTCGCGCCAATACGCACCGCCCAGCCGCATGCCGTAAAAGTCCGCGCCGGCCGCGAGCAACGCCGGAAACACGCCCTTGCCGAAATCGTAGAACGTGCCGGCCGGGATGAAGTCGAAGATGGCGGGTTCGAAGACGTAGATGCCGGTGTTCGCGAGCTTCGAGCGCTCGGTGCCCTTGGGCGGCTTCTCTTGAAACTCGACGATCCGGCCGCGTTCGTCGGTGATCACGACGCCGTACTGATCGACTTCCTCGCATTCGACCAAACCGATGGTGGCCAAGGCGCCGCGGCTCTTGTGAAAGCTCACCAGTGCGTCGAGATTCGCGTCGGTCAGATCGTCACAACCGACCACGACGAAGGTCCCGTCAAAAAAGGACTCCAGCGGCTTGACCGCACCGGCACTGCCCATCAACTCGGCTTCGTGCAGGTAATTCAACCGCACGCCGTACTCCGAGCCGTCGCCGAACGCGGACGCGATCGCCTCGGAGAGGTAGTGCACGTTCATCGCAACGTCGGTGTAACCGAAGGCCGCCAGCCAGCGCATGATGTGCGCGCTGATCGGCTCGCCGACCACCGGCACCAGCGGCTTCGGAACTTGCTTCGTCAGCGGATAGAGACGCGTGCTCATCCCGCCGGCGAGAATCATCGCTTTTGTGGTTTTCACCTCGGACGACTTCCTCTCTGGGTCATGGCTTCGCGCGTTGCCGCGAGGGCAAAACGCGGAAGGGCCAGTTGGCGTCGCCACCGCGCTGGTTCCCGGATGAGCCGGTAGAGCCATTCGAGCCCGGCTCGCCGCCACAAACGCGGGGCTCGGGGAACCGTTCCCGCCAGAATGTCAAACGAACCACCGACTCCGATTCCGACGCCACATTTCGTCGCGCCGAGATACTCCTGGAGCCAGTATTCTTGCTTGGGGCTTCCAAGCCCCACCAGCAGCACGTTGGCGCCGCTGGCGAGGATCGATGCCGCAATCGTCGGACTCTGTCCGGCGGTGAAATAGCCGTCGCGCGTCCCGACGATCTCCACGCCCGGATGCCGTTGGCGCAGCGCGATCGCCGCGCGTTCCGCGACGCCCGGCGAACCGCCGAACAGAAAGAACCGCAGGTCGCCGCCGGCCGCGGAACGCTCCGCCAGCGGTTCGATCAGGTCGACGCCGGTGACGCGCTCGCGCAACGGCCCGCCGCGCGCGCGCGACGCGAGCAAGATGCCGATCGTATCGCACAACGAGAGCGCGGCCTCGTCGACGAGCTTCCGAAAACGCGCATCGCGCTGCGCGAACATCGTCATCTCGACACCGAGCGTCACGACGATCGACGGCGCCGAAGCGTGCGCGAGCGCGACGATGCGGTCGACCGCTTCGGCGCGGTTCACCGCGTCGACGCGGCAACCAAGGATTCGGATCGACGGGTCCGTGGGATCACTCCGGCCGGTATGGTGCGATCAACGGGCGCAGCACCGCTTTGAGGTCGTCCGGCATCGCGCCCATCGGCGGCCGGCAAACGCCGGCACGGAACCCATATTCGTTCACCGCCCACTTCACCGGGATCGGGCTCGGATGCGCGAAGAGCGCGCTGAAGAGCGCTTGCAGATCGCGGTGCAGCCGGCCGGCCGTCTCGACGTCGCCGCCGTCGAAGGCGTCGGCCATCGCGCGCAGCTCCCGGCTGCACAGATGTCCGGCGACGCTCACGCAGCCGTACGCGCCCAATGCGAGCGCGGGCAAGTAGAAGTAGTCGTCGCCCGAGTAGACGGTGAAGTCCTCGCGCACGCGGTCGCGCACGAGCGCCGTGAACTGCTCGGCGTTTCCGCTGGATTCCTTGATCGCGACGATGTTCGGGTGCCGTCGCGCGAGCTCGTGCACGGTCGCCGGCAGCATGTTGACGTTGGTGCGTCCGGGGATGTTATAGAGGATGATCGGCAACGACGTTGCTTCCGCGATCGCCCCAAAGTGCCGGAGCAACCCGTCCTGCGGCGGCTTGCTGTAGTACGGCACGACCGCGAGGATGCCGTCGACGCCGGTTTTTTCCGCGGCCTTCGTCAGCTCGACCGAATGATGCGTGTTGTTGCCGGTCGTTCCGGCGATGACGGTGCCGCCTTTCCCGAGCGCCGACTTGATCGCACCGAAGAGCGCCAGTTTTTCGTCGGTCTCCAAGGCCGGCGATTCGCCGGTCGTGCCGCTGATGACGAGGCCGTCGTTGCCGCGGTCGACCAGAAACTTCGCCAGACGAACGGCTTCCGCGACGTCGACCGCACCCTTCTCGTCGAAGGGCGTGATCATGGCCGTGAGGAGCCGCCCGAGCGCTTTTATGACACGACCCCTGCGGGCTGCTGCTGACCGAGGTGGAAGTAATCGTGCAGCGCCTGCTCGGCTTTGCCGGCCGCGTCGTCGGGAACGAGCACCGAAATGGTGATATTTGAGTCGGTCGAGTGGATGATCTCGACGCCGGCCTCGGTGACGGCGCGCACGACGGCGGCCATGACGCCCGGCGTTCCACGCATGCCGGCGCCGACGATCGAGAGCTTCGCGCAGTGCATGCGCACGCGCAGCGCCAGGTTGAGGTTGTGCAGCTCGGTGCGCACGCGCTCCACGTTGTCGTCGTCGACGACGAAGAACACGCCGGCGTCGTTGACGTTGATCATGTCGATCGAGATGTTCTGCGCCGCGAGGCGGTCGAACAGCTCGCGATCGAGCGTCGCGCGGCCGCCTTCGTCGCTGAGGCCCTGAATGACGCGGAAAAACGACACGTTGCGCAGCGCGGTGATGCCGGTGACCGGACGGTCGCGATCGATCGGCGACTCTTCGTCGATCATCGTGCCGACGTTGCTGCGCAGACCCTTGACCGCGTACGGCGTGTTGGTCGCGTGCGCGAGCTCCGCCGCTTTCGAATGCATGACCTTGGCACCGTTCCCGGCGAGCTCGACCATTTCGGCCGGCGTCACGCGCTCGACCGAGTGTGCGCCGGCGACGCGCCGCGGATCGGCCGTGAACACGCCGCTCACGTCGGTATAGATGTCGACCGATGCCGCGCCCAGCGCTTCGCCGAGCGCGATGGCGGTCAAGTCGCTGCCGCCGCGGCCCAACGTCGAGACGCCGCCGGCCCGCGTTTTGCCCTGGAAGCCGGTGACGACCGGGATGATCCCCGCGGCGAGCGCATCGCGTACCGGCGCCGGATCGACCTCGAGGATGCGCGCGTCGCCGTAGGTGTCGTCGGTGAGGATGCCGGCTTGTCCGCCGGTCATCGCCTGGGCCGGCGCGCCGAGCGAATTCAACAGCTCGGCAAACACCGCGGCCGAGATCATCTCGCCGACCGCCAAGAGCAGATCGCGATTCGGGCCGCCGCGGACGGGTCCGATCAGGCCCAAGAGGGTGTCGGTGGCGTACGGGTCGGGCAGGCGCCCCATCGCGCTGACCACGACGACGACCTGCGCGCCGGCGCGCTGCGCTTCGAGTACGCGCGACGCCGCGATCTCGCGCAGCTCCGGCGTCGAGACGGACGAGCCGCCGAATTTTTGGACGACGACGCTCATCGTGCGACCGCCGCGAATCGCCCTTGTTCGATCAGCAGCTCGAGGATCTGCACGCCGTTGGTCGCGGCGCCCTTGCGCAGCTGATCGCCCACGACCCACATCATGAAGCGCGTATCGTCGCCGTCCGATTCGGGCCGCAGGCGCGCGACGTGCACGACGTCGGTGTTCTCCACGTCGAGCGGCGTGACGATGCCGCGGTCGTGAAACACGACGCCGGGCGCCGCTTCCAGTGCGTCGGCGAGTTCCTTGAGCGTGGTCGAGCGTTCCGTCTCAAAGAAGACCGTTTCGCTGTGCGCGCGGCGCACCGGCACGCGCACGCATGTAGCCGCGACGTGCAGGTCGGGACGGTTGAGGGTCTTGCGCGTTTCGGCCGCGACCTTGTCCTCTTCGCCGTTGTTGCCGACGCCGCTGAACGAGCCGACCTGCGGGACGACGTTGTGCAGGATCGGCGCCGCGAACGTGCCGTTCGGCGGTTTGCCGGCTTCCTCGTCGGCCAGCGTGTCGAGCCCGGCCCGGCCGGCGCCGCTGACGGCCTGATACGTCGACACGCGCACCGCGCGCAGCCCGACGGCGCGTTCGAGCGGCGCGAGCCCGACACACAGCACGATCGCCGTGCAGTTACCGACCGGAAAGATGCGGTGCTCGGGACGGATCGACTGCGGGTTCACCTCCGGCACGACCAGCGGGCAGTCGGGATCGAGCCGGAACGTCGACGAGTTGTCGATCACGATGATGCCGGCGTCGGCCAAGGCGTTGGCCATCTCGGCACTCGCATCGTCGCTCGAGGCGAAGAACGCCACGTGCGGCCGGTCGGCGATGATACGCGGAGCGGTCGCCACCGCCACCGGCAGCGACGCGCCGCGGAACGTCACCGCGTTATCGCGCTCCCGCGAGGCGTACGCCAACAACGTGTCGACCGGAACGTTCCGTTCCTCGAGCACGCGCAGGATCGTCTCCCCCACTACGCCCGTTGCACCGATAACCGCGACCCTCACGAGATAACCTCCGGAAAAAGTAATGATTCAAGTCCGATCGTCAAACCGGAATGCTTGCGGACGTTGCGAACCGCGAGCACGATCCCCGGTCCGAACGAATCGCGCGACAGCGAGTCGTGCCGAATGGTCAGCGTCTCACCGAGACCGCCGAAGAGCACTTCCTGGTGCGCCACGAGTCCCGGCAGACGAACGCTGTGGATCGGCACGTTCTGCGGACCGCCGGCATCGGCGATGCGCTGCGCGGTCAACTTTGCCGTGCCGCTGGGCGCATCTTGCTTGGCCTCGTGGTGCAGCTCGATGATCTCCACGTGCGGCATCACCTTCGCCGCTTCCACCGCCAGCTTCATCATCAGCACCGCGCCGACCGAGAAGTTGGGCACCAGCATGCCGGGGACGCCGTGCCGTTCGCAGTCGCCGGCGAGCGCGCGAATGTCGGCCTCGGTGCGTCCGGTCGCGGCGATGACCGGCGAGACGCCGTGGCCGATCGCGGCGTGCGCGACGTCGACCGTGACCGGATAGATCGTGCAGTCGACAACGACGTCCATGCCCACGCCATAAAACGTGTCCAGCGTGCTATGGATGCGCGCGTTGCCGCCGCAGCCGATGCGATCGGCGAGCAGCTCCCCGGCAAAGTCGCGATCGAACGCGGCAACTAGGTCAAGGCCGTCCGCCGCATCGACTGCAGCGCACGCCACGCGCCCTAGCCGGCCGAGCGCGCCGGCAACGCCGACGCGCACCGAACTATACTCGCTCTAAGGGGGCGTACTTGAGCATGACCATCTTCTGTCCGACGTTCGGGAAGTTGATGGTGAGCAGTCCGTCGCCACCTGCGCCGGCGATGTCGACGACGAGGCCCTCGCCCCATTTGGGATGACGGACGCGGTCGCCCGCCGAGAGGTTCAGTCCCACGCCCGCGCCCGCGTTCTCGTGGATCGAGACTTCGCGCCAGCGGCCGCCGCCGGGACGCGGCCCGATGCCGATGCCGCCGATCGCTTCGATCGAGGGCATCTCGTCGATGAACCGCGACTTCGGATGCGAGAACGTGTTGCCGAACAGCGTGCGCCGCGCGGCGTACGAGAGGTAGAGGCGGTCCATCGCGCGCGTGACGCCGACGTAGGCCAGGCGCCGCTCTTCTTCCATCTCGGTCGTGTCGGTCAGCGCCCGCGTGTGCGGGAAGACGCCTTCTTCGAGACCGGTCAGGAAGACGATCGGGAACTCGAGGCCCTTGGCCGCGTGCATCGTCATCAGCGTGACGAACGACGAGTCGGGATCGAGCGTGTCGAGGTCGGAGACCAGCGCGATGTTGGCCAGGAAATCGTCGAGCGTCGAGCCGGTCTCGGGGTTCACCTCGAACTCCTTGGCGACGCCGATCAGCTCTTGCATGTTCTCGACGCGCACGCGGCCCTCGTTGGTGTCGTCGCCCTGCAGCTCGCGCAGATAGCCCGACTCTTCCATCACCGCGACCAGCAGGTCGGAGATCGAGAACGTCTTGGCCTTTTCACGCAGATCGTTGATCAGCTCGTCGAAGCGCTCGAGCTCACGTTGCTTCTTGGGCACCGCGCGTTTGAGCAACGCGGAGTCGAACACGGCTTGGCCGACCGAGACGCCCGAGGCGTTCGCGGCGTCGAGCAGCGAGGTCAGCGTTTGCTGGCCGATCGAACGGCGCGGGACGTTGACGATGCGGCGGAACGCGACGGCGTCCGACGGGTTCACGATGTAGCGCAGGTACGAGAGCATGTCCTTGATCTCGGTACGCGCGTAGAAGCCGACGCCGCCGACGACGCGATACGGGATGCCCTCGGCCAGGAAGCCTTCTTCGAAGTACCGCGACTGCGCGTTCGTGCGATAGAGCACGATGAAATCGCGATAGGCCGAGCCGTCGCGGACGTGCTCCTTGATCTTCTCCATCACGTAGCGGACTTCGGCGCGCTCGGACTCAGCCTGGAAGGCCGTGATCTTCTCGCCCTCGGAGCGCTTGGTGAAGAGCTTCTTCTCGGCGCGGTTCGGATTGTTCGCGACCAATTCGTTGGCCGCGGTCAGGATCGTCTGCGTCGAGCGGTAGTTTTCTTCAAGCTTGAAGACCTTCGCGCCCGGGAAGTCTTCTTCGAAGCGCAGGATCATGCGGTAGTCGCTGCCGCGCCACGAATAGATCGACTGATCGTCGTCGCCGACGACCGTGATGTTCTTGTGCTCGTCGGCGAGCAGCGCGACCAGTTTGTACTGCGCGTAGTTGACGTCCTGATATTCGTCGACCAGCACGTACCGAAATTTCGACTGGTAGCGAACGCGCGTCTCTTCGTCTTTTTGCAGCAGCTCGATCGTGCGCGAAATCAGGTCGTCGAAGTCGAGGCCGTTCGACTCCTGCAGGCGGCGCTCGTACTCGCGGTAGACTGCGGCATAGCGCTCGCCGATGAACGACGGATGTTTCTCTTCATACGCATCGGGCGACCACAGGTTGTTCTTCGCTTTGGAGATCTCGCCCAGCGCGGCACCGGGCACGACCTGACGTTCGTCCATGTCGAGATCGTGGAGGATGTCGCGAATGATCTGCCGCTGGTCGGTGTCGTCCATGATCGCGAAGTTGCTCGCGATGCCGATCTTCTTGCCGTCGCGGCGCAGCATGCGCACGCACATCGCGTGGAAGGTGCCGACCCACAGGTCGCGCGCGGGCGCGCCGACCATGCGTTCGAGGCGCGCCTTCATCTCTCCGGCAGCCTTATTGGTAAAGGTTACGGCTAGGATGCGATCGGGGAAAACCTTCTTCTCATTGAGCAGATAGGCGATGCGGTGGGTCAGTACGCGCGTTTTCCCCGAACCGGCTCCCGCAAATATCAGACACGGGCCATCGGTATTCTCGACGGCAGCGCGCTGTACGTCGTTGAGCAGTTCGGTCTCGACAATCATCCCAACAATCTTCGCCACGCCGGGCAATTTGGCCTATACGTGACGGCCGGGTCAACAAATGTTCAGCGGGCAAGACGCAGCGCCAGCGGCCGTGCTTCCGAAAGCGCTATTGCGCTCATGAGGTATGCGAGCGTGGACTCGGCCCCCATATTCGGACTGACGCCGGTGGCGTCGATGCCGTCGCGGCAGCCGCCGTTGGTGACCATCAGAAAGCCGTGGCTGTTGCGACCAAAGTACCAGTCGCCGGCGATTCCGGCGAGTGCCCGATAGCGTTCATCGCCGGTCACGGCGTGCGCGGCCAGTGCCGCCGACACCAGCGCGGCCGCCTCGAGCGGCTGCTGGCCGAAGCGAGCGCGAGGCCCGCCCCGCGGGTACCAGCCACTGTTGCCGATGGGCACGAACATACCGTCCTCGACGACGATCCCGGCATAGAAGTCGAGCATCGCCGTGCCCTCGCGCAGGAGCACGTGATCGCCGAGCACGGTGCCGGCCCGGATCAGCGCTTCGCACAAGCGGGCGTTGTCGTAGGTCAGGGCGTCTTCGCACCAGCGCCAGTCCGGCGTGGCCACGGCACGAAAGGCGGCCGAGATCGGCGCGACGGCTTCGCGCAGGGCCGCCGTGATCCGCGCGTCCCCCGGCGCGGCCGCGGCGACCGCGGCCAGACCCAGGGCCGCGTAGGCGCGCGACCGCAGATGCCCGAGACGGGCGACCTGCGGGAGGGCGGCGTCGAGCCGCTCGCGCGCAACCAGCCGCCAGCCGTCGCGCGGCGCCCGCGCGACGCAGTGCCCGAGACCCCACATCGCGCGGCCGAACGCGTCCTCGGTGCCGCGGTGATCCTGCCAGCGGCGGTCGTAGCCCATGAAGTTGTGGAACCAGCCGTCGGGCAGCTGCGCGTCGTGGAGGAAGGCGAGATAGGTCGTGACGAGCTTGGCGCCGATCTGCTCGGTCGCTCGGTCGCGCGTCGCTTCGACCGCCACGATCAGCGCCCGCGCCACGTCGTCGGTGCAGTAGCCGAAGCCGCGATTGGGGATGTCGAAGCGCGCGTGCTGGAACACGGCGACGTCGTCGGTCAGCGTCACCAGGTGATCGAGGACCGGCCGGCGCGCGCTTGCCAAGGCGTTAGGCCGACGTCGCGAGCGCGGGCCGGCGCTGCGGCAGTAATGAGGCGAACAAGCCGCCGTACTCTTGCGCCACGTGGGGCCAGGTCATCTGGCGTCCGAAGCGGTAGGCCCGGCGCTCGGTGCTCGCGCGCAGATCCCGATCCGCGAAGAGCGAGTCGATGGTCTTCGCGATCGAGACGGCGTCGCGGAACTGTACGAGAAAACCGCGACCGTGCGCCAGCAGTTCTTCAGCGTACAAGTAGGGCGTCGAGACAATGGCCTTGCCCAGACCGACCGCGTACGCGAGCGTGCCGCTCACGATCTGCACCGGGTTCAGGTACGGGGTGAGGTAGATGTCGGTGGCTTGCAGATAGCGCACCAGCTCGTCGAAGCCGAGATAACGGTCGATCAGCCGCACGTTGTCGCGCAGACCGTGAGCCGTGACGAGCGCTTCCAGCGATTCTCGATAGGCTTCGCCTTCGTGACGGCGCACGACCGGGTGCGTTTCGCCGAGAATCAGATAGAGCGCGTCGGGATGGGCAGTGACCACGTCGCGCATCGCTTCGATCGCGTACTCGAGTCCCTTGCCGCGATTGATCAGCCCGAACGTCGAGACGACTTGCCGTTGCTGCAATCCGAGCGCCGACTTCGCGGCGGCGGTATCGCGGAACGGCACGTCCGGCACGCCGTGGTGGATCACGGTGATTTTCTGCGCATCGATGCCGTAGCGATCGATCAAGATCTGCCGGCCCGTTTCGGAGAGGACGACGACGCTGCTGGCCATCGCGCAGATCGTGCGGGCCACGCGCATGTGCTCGGGCGTGGGTTCGGGGAGAACGGTGTGCAGCGAAACGATGACCGGCTTGCGCACGAACGCGAGCACGTCGACGATCCACTCGCCGTCGCCACCGCCGAAAAGACCGTACTCGTGCTGGATGTTGAGCGCGTCACACGGGTGTGCGTTGACGAACTCGGCAACGCTGCGATAGGACGCGCGCTCGCCTTGAATCAGGTGGGCGACGACGGCCGCGGGATAGTCGCGCTCCGGCGCGCCGGGTTCCTCGATCGCGATGATCTCGCTGCGCCCGCCGAAGCGCCGATCGTAGCTGTCGACGACGTCTTTGGTGAACGTCGCAATACCGCACTCACGCGGTGGATATGAGCCGAGAAAGAGCATGCGAGGTGCGTTCACGAGCGGTCCCCCTGTGGCGGCCGGCACGAGCGGCGAAAGTGAAAGAATACCCTCTCTCCTTGGGTCGTTTGGAGGGCAACCGTGCGTCAATGTTCCTATCCTTGCTCTACCCCGCCGGATAGTGCCGCAAACGATCTTTTCAGCGTGTAGCGGGGATGCGGGCGTCCTCGCCGACTGCGGTGTTCGGCGCAACGATTGCATCGTGCCCGATGACCGAGCCTCGGCCAACGACGGCTCCCGAGCCGATGCGCGCCCGGCTGGCGACGATCGCCCAGTCGAGGCTAGCGCCGGCTTCGACGATCACGCTATCCCAAAGGAGCGAGTCGGCGACCACGGCACCAGAACCGACCTCGCAGCCATCGCCGAGTACCGTGTACGGCCCGACCTTCGCGTCCGGGGCAACGCGGACGTTGCGACCGATGAAGACCGGCGGAATGATTGCGGAGGGAGGTACTTCCTTAGAACCCGGACCGTCCGCGCCTGGTTGCACTCCTAACGGCATCGAGCCTTCGAAGATGTGCCGGTGCGAGGCGAGATACGCCTCAGGCTTTCCTAAATCGATCCAGTAATCGCTCGTGGTGTAGGCGTAGAGACGCTTGCCCGCCGCGATGAGCGCGGGGAAGGTTTCGCGCTCGATCGAGACCGGCCGGCCGGCGGGGATCGCATCGAGCACCTCGGCTTCGAGGAGATACGTGCCGGCGTTGACCTCGTCGGTCGGCGCTTCCTCGCGCTTGGGCTTCTCGACGAAGGCGGTGATGAGGCCGTTTGCATCGTGCACGACACAACCGAACGCCGATGGATCGTCTACTCTGATGAGGTGCAGGCTCGCGACGCCGCCCTTGCGCTCGTGGTTGGCGCGCATCGCGCGCAGGTCGAGGCTGGTGAGAACGTCGCCGTTCAGCACGAAGAACGGGCCGGTGATGAACTGCTGAACGTTCTTGAGGGCGCCGGCGGTGCCGAGCGGCGTCTCCTCGATGACGTAGCGGATCGTCAGGCCGAGCTGGCTGCCGGTGCCGAAATAGCTCGTGATCGCTTCCGGAAGGTAGCCGGCGGGCAGGATGACGTCGTCGATCCCCGCTTCCTTGAGGCGGCGGAGCGTGCGTTCCAAGAACGGCACGTTCATGACGGGGACCATGGGCTTCGGGGTCTCGAAGGTCAACGGCCGCAACCGCGTGCCCTCACCCCCGACCAAGACGACTGCCTGCAACGAAACGACTCCTCAAAGGAACGACGGCCTTCTATCTTACCGCGCCACGATGCGTTCACACTATGGAAACACTCTGGCAAGATAAGTATGCGAACATATGTTCGCATGGGACTTCGTTGAGTGCCGGAAGCGGTTCGGGTTCTCGCACACCGCCTGGATCAAGGCCATCGCCCGAGGCATCCTCGGACGGCCCCGACGCCGTTCCGCGATCGGCGCCGGAAGTTCGATTGGGGCGCGGTCCAACGATTCTACGATGCAGGGCACACCTACCGGGAGTGCGCTCGGCACTTCGGCTTCTCAGCGGCCTCATGGACGAAGGCCGTCAACCGCGGAGAGCTTCGCGCCCGGGCTTGCCGGCGGCCCCTGCATGTCGTCCTTTCGTCCGGGGACCGACACGCCGTAAAGCGGGACTTGCTGGAGGCTGGTATACTAGAAAATCGTTGCAGTTCGTGTGGGATATCTGAGTGGAGGGGGAAGCCCCTGTGTATTCAAATCGACCACATCAACGGAATCCGGGATGACAATCGAATAGAAAACCTTCGGATGCTGTGTCCAAACTGTCACAGTCAAACGGAAACCTTTGGAGCACGAAACCTAAAGCGAAACAACCTAAAACGAATCAATCCCGAGTAGCTTAGTTGGCAGAGCGCCTGACTCTGAATCAGGAGGTCGGTGGTTCGACCCCATCCTCGGGAGCATTCACGGCCCTATCGTCTAGTGGCCTAGGACGTCGCCCTCTCACGGCGGTAACACGGGTTCGACTCCCGTTGGGGCTAAATCTCAAAACCTCGCTACGGCGGGGTTTTTTCTTTGTCCGCACCTGCGCGTCTCCGCGCAATTCGGCGTCGGCTACTGCGCTCCGTAGAGTTCCTTCGCATAGGCAAAATACTTCGTCCGGTCTTGGCTGGGCGGCAGCACTTCGAGGAACTTCCCGGTTGCGCCGAGCTTCATGAGCGGGCTCTTGATCGCGGCGTTCTTCACGACCGGCAGCACCGAGGTCGAGAACGTTGACTGGATGTCGGGTCGCAGCAAGTAGTTCGCCCACAGCCGCGCGGCGTTCGGATGCGGAGCGCCCTTGACCATCGTCATCGCAACGGGTACCGCGATCGACCCTTCCGCCGGCGCGATCCACTTGAGGGGCGCCTGCGGATACGCTTCAATGGCGTGCGCACGCCCGGCAATCATCACCGTGTAGTCGCCGCGTGCCGTGGCCTCTTCGGCCGCTTCACCGCTACCAGTACCGTTGATGGTCGGATGCAGCGCCGCCAACGCCGTTTCCCACGACCGGCCCAGCCGGTCGTACGTCGAGATGAAAAACACCCCGCCGCCGCTATCGACGCGCGGATCCTGCATCACCATCTGCCCCGCGAAAGCCGGATTGATCAGCGCCGCCCAACTCGTCGGTGCCTTGATGCTTCCCAGGCGCGACGTGTTGACGAGGATGCCGTACACGTTGACGAACAGCGGCGTCGCGGTCTTGAGCACGTCGAAGGCCGAGATGATGTTCGCCGCATTCGGCGGATCGAGCGCAACCGCGTACCCCGCCTTATTCAGCAGGTTCAGCGGTCCTAGGCCGGACGAAAAGATGTCGCCCTTCACGTGCCCGGTTTGCGCCTCGGCCATAACGCGCTGCGCGTTGGTAGCGCCATCGGCGTGCGAGAGCGTAACCTCGATGCCGTACAACTTCTGGAAGCTCGCCGCAGCAGCTTCGAGCTGGGCGGCGTTGCCGTTGTTGCAATACATCGTCACCGCAGCTTCTTTTTTTGCCGCTGCGATGACCTGATCCCAATTGTCCGCCGCGCCGGCGCTGCCCGAAGCCGCAAGGACGAACGCGATCGCGGTGACTGCAAGCTTCATACCGATGCGCCTCCTCCGACGCTCAGGACTTGGGCGGTAATAAACGACGCATCGTCGCTGGCGAGGAAGGCGATGGCCGCAGCCTGCTCTTCAGCTCGGCCGGCGCGGCCCATCGGAATGTTGCCGAGGTGCCGTTGAGCGGTGGCTTCGCTGACCCCGCTCGCCCCGGGTTCGACGCTCCGGCCCAGCCGATCGATCAGCTTGTCCCCCGATACCGTCCAATGCGGCGCGATCGCGTTCACACGGACTCCGAGCTTCGCCGTTTCCAGACCCAACGAGGTGGTAATCGCGAAGACCCCGCCTTTCGCGGCCGCGTACGGAAACCGCATCGTGCCGCGCGGTGAATTCGAACCGACGTTGACGATCGCGCCGCTGCCGCGTTCGACCATGTGCGGCAAAAATGACCAGCAGCACCACAGGGTCGTCCAAAGATTCACATCGATATTGGCGCGAATCTCGTCGACGGTGTATTCCCAAGCGAGCTTCGGCCCGTAGCGCGAGCCGCCGACGCAGTTTACCAGCACGTCGACGTGCTGAAAGTGTTCGAGCGCCGTCTCCAGCACGCTACCGGCGCCCTCCGGCGTCGAGACGTCGTGATGGGCAGCATGCGCCTCCACCGATGTGGCGCGCAGTTCCGCCACGACGCGTTCCGCACCGGCGACGTTCTTGTCGGCGACCAAAACCTTCGCGCCTTCCGCGCCCAGTCGCAACGCCGTTGCGCGCCCGATTCCTTGACCGGCACCCGTCACGACCGCGCTCCGGTTCACGAACCGGCGAGCGCCGTGGGCAAGGTCCTCAGCCACCGGCCGTGACCTTTTCGGGCTCCTGCGCGAGGCTGCGCCGTCGAACCGCATCGCGCGAGCGCTCGCGGATCAACCGCCGCAACATAATCAGATGACTGTCGGTCGGTGAGAGGAATTCTTTCGTCCAGAACCGGCAGGGCGCCGCCACGGTGCTGTCCTGGGCCGAGAAGTTGTAGTTCTGCAGGTAGTTGTGTAAAAGAAAGAAGTAAATGCGCTCCGTGAGGCGCGCGAATTTCGTCGGCAAGCGGCGCATGTGGAAGAACACGATGCGCGAGCGGTTGGCGTCGACGGGCACGGCATAGCGCGTGTACATGTGGCGACCGTAGTTCACCCGCACCCCGCTCGGTAAATGGTGCGCCGACGCCCATTCGGCCGGCGTGTCGTACGTTTGCCGGCGCATGCGCTCCTTGCCGATCCGGTTGAAGAACGGCTGCCAAAGGCGGCGCAGGCGATACTGGGGCCATACGCCGTCGACGCCCGGATAGTACATGGCGCGCGACGGATTGCCGGGACCGTAATATCCTTGGTGATCGCGGCCTTTAACGACGACCGCGCGGTCGTTGATGATCTCGCTCTTCGGGCTCAACGGGGTGCGTGAGCGGCCACGAAAAAACCCGATAAATTGCTTGACCGAGTTGCGATGAACGAAGTCGCAGTTGTGGGCGTCGTTCTGATTCTCGATGGCGATCAGCCAGTTCGAACGCCAGTACGTGTAGGTGCTGATAATGAGCGTGGACTCGGGCTCGAAGAACTCCGGTGGCACATCTTCTTCGATCGGCGCCGGTGCGGCGTCTCCCATCCAGACAAACACCCAACCTTTGAGCGTGCGCGTCGGATAGGTGCGCACTGACACCTCGCCGACCATCCGCGATTGCGGCCCTTCGGTCAGCCACGCGACGCACTCGCCCTGACCGTTGAATGTTGCGCCGTGGTACGGGCACGTCACGGTGCCCCGGTAAAAGCAATCGCCTTGGCTCAAGCTCGCGCCGCGATGCGGGCACACGTCGCTCATCGCCGCAACCTCGCCGTCCTTGTCTCGGAAGAGCACGAGTTCTTCACCGAGCATCACCCAAAATACCGGCTTCGCTTTTATTCTGCGCGCTTCGATCATCGGATACCAGTACTCGCGCAACCCAAGCGCCGGGATTCCGACGCGCGTGTCGGTGTTTTCGTCGGCGCCCGGAACGAAGAGGTCGTACGGCTTCGTGCGCCGTTCGCCCGGCTCGAGAACGCCCCGCCGGCTCGATTCGCGCAGCTGGCGCTCCATGCGCATTTCCGGCAGCCGATTCCAAGCACCCATACCGATTCTCCTCAGTCGCTCAGGACGTCCGCGCGCGACGGGCCCGATTGATCGTCCATAACACGATCATGAGGGCAGCCATCGTGAGCAAGATGATGATTGCGAGCGCAGCCGCTTGCGAGGTGTGTCCGTAACTATAGATTTCTAACAATTGGACGGACAGCAATTCGGTTCCCGGCGCGCTCAGCAAAACGGGCAGGGTCAGGTTGCCGATGATCCCGTAGGCGATGATCACCCATGCGCCGAGCGCGCCGAGCCCGAGCATCGGGACGACGATGTCGCGCACCGCACGCGCGGAGGTCGCCCCGCTGACGCGCGCCGCCTCCTCGAGCTGCGGACCGATCTGGGCGATGTTGCCGAACATGACGCGCACGCCGACCGGCAACGAGCTCACGACGAATGCGACGATCAGCAGTTGGAGCGTCCCGTAGATGTTGATCGCGGCCGGCATGAGGATCGACGCCCACAGGAACGCCAGCGCCAGTACTAAGCCGGGCATCGCCCACGGAATCCAGCTGAGAGCGTCCATGGCCTTGCCGCCCCACCAGGACGAGCGGACGCGAATGTACGCGACGATGCCGGCCGCGATCACCGCAATGCCACCCGATGCAAATGCGACCATGATGGTCGCACCGTAAGCCCGCCACAAGTCTCCGTTGTGCAAAACGGCCGACCAGTTCTGCGTCGTCAAGTTCGGTGCGCTGAAAACGCCGAACACCGACGTGAACGAGCTAGCCACCAAAAATAGTAGTGGAACACCGAGCGCGAGGCCGATGTAGCACAACGCCAGCGCAAAGAGCGGCCAGCGCCACCGGCCGAGCCCGAACGGCCGGTTGACCGGCCCGCGCCCGCTCACGGTGACGTAACTGCGACCGGCAAGATATTTCCACTGCCACAGCATTACGGCAATCGTCACGGCGAGAATGGCCAGCGAGAGCGCGCCGGCATTGCCGGGTTCGGGCGGGGTGTCGAGCCGCAAATACCGGTAGATCTCGGTCGACAGAACGAACACGCCGCCCGGATTGCCCAAAAGGAAGGGCGTCTCGAAGTTTTCCATACCGCGAATCACGCTGAGTATGGCGGCACCGGTGAGTGCCGGCGCCATGATCGGCACGACGATCGTGCGCAAGATCGTCAGCCGCGTCGCCCCGCACAACAGCGCCGCTTCTTCCATCTCTGAATTCAGCGCGCTGAACGCGCCGACCGTCAGCAGGAAGAACATCGCGGCGGTTATCGGCGTCGCTTGGAAGATCATGCCCTCGATCGTGTACACGTTCAATCCGGGAATCATGCCGGTCTTCGGGTTCGCGATAATCGCCCACGCCAGCGCCGTGAGAATGGCTGGAATGAAAAACGGTGCCGCCACCAGCGCCGACACCGTGCGCCGCGCCGGCAAATCCGTCCGTGCGACGAGAAACGCTAACCCGCCACCGATTGCGGCTGCCAAAGCGGCCTTCACAAGAGCGAAGAAGGCCGTATTGAGCAGCACCTGACCGAAGCCCGGTGCCGTAAACGCGTCGTGAAACCACTGCAGCGTGAAATGTCCCGGCGCGCCCGGTGCTGCGCTCCAAAATGCAAGATAGAACAAGATTGCGGTCGGATATAGGATGACAAGGACCAGCGCCCCGAGCAACCCGTACCGCGCGACTTGCCCCAACCTCAAACGCCTCCGAACCGCAGTCGGTTGAAGCTGATCATTAGCGGCCGTGTATCCCGCCGCCGCGGTTCACTAGCTCCTGCAAGAGCGCCGGCGCCGTCCGCTGCCCGCTGCCCGCTGCCGGCGAAGGCGTTGCCACCGGTCAGCGGCAGGATCACCGGCACGTCGATCGGCGGCTCCGCCGCCGCGGTCGTCAGGGGCGCGCCCAGCGCGATGACGAGCGCACACAAAAATGCTCTCACCGGCACGGACGTTGTTCCATGGATTACCGCTTTCCCTGGATAAGAAGCGTCCATGGACGTTACAACACCAACGACGCCCAGCACCGGCTGCGGCATGGCCTTCACGTACTGAATGCAAGCGTGAAGGGATTCGTTCACGCGGCGCTGCTCGCCGCACTCGCCGCCGCCACCGCGCTACCGGTGACCGCGGCCGAGCCGTTCGACATCAACGCGATCCTGCCGTTGACCGGCCCCAACGCATTCGTCGGCAACGAACAGCGCCAGTCGCTCGAGATCTTGCAAGCCGACGTGAACCGTGGCGGCGGGGTGCACGGCCGAGCAATCCGCTTCATCATCAGCGACTCGCAATCCAACCCACAGACCGCGGTCCAGCTGGCCGGCCAAATCTTGGCCAAGCACCCGCAGATGATCATCGGCGACTCCGCGCTCTCGACGTGTGCGGCCATGGGACCGCTGCTCAGCGATGCGGGCGTCTTGCAGTTCTGCCTCTCGCCCGGGTTCACGCCAAAGATCGGCAGCATGCAGTATTCGATCGGCACTCCGCCGCAGCAGCAGGCCGACGCGGTGATGACCTACGCACGTCTGCACGGCTGGACGCGGGTCGCGATGCTGAACCAAAACGACGCGACCGGCGATTCGGCCGAGAAGTCGATGACCGCGGCGCTCGAGCAGCCCGAGAACAAGGCGCTGCACATCGTCGCCAGCGAACGCTTCTCGCCGGGCGACATCAGCATCGCGGCTCAGCTCTCGCGCATCCGCGCCGCCGGCGCGCAGTTCATCGTGACCTACAACAGCGGTGCACCGTTCGGCATCGTCTCGCGCGGCCTGCACGACGCCGGCATCGATCTGCCGGTCTTCACGAGCCCCGGCAACCTGTCGTACGTGGAGCTCAAGGCGTTCGGCGACAACTTGCCGCACCAGCTGTTTTTCGTTTCGGGCCCCCTTCCGCCCGACGGTCCGGAGATCGAGAACGGACCACTGAAGGCGACCGACGTCGGGTTCCTCGACGCGTTTCGCCGCCAAGGCGCGCGGCCCGACTGGGGCAACGCCGCAGCTTGGGACACGGGCACGGTCGTCATCGCGGCGTTGCGCGCCAAGGGCCTCGAAGCCAGCCCGAGCGACCTGCGCGACTACATCAACAAGCTGCACGGGTATCCGCTCATCCAAGGGCTGGCCGACTTCCGCAACGGTGAGGGGCGCGGCGTGTACGACGCGCGCCTTCTGCTATGGGACAAGGCGCGCAACACCTGGACGATCGCCTCGGAGCCCGGCGGAGCGCCGAAGAAATGACCGGAGGACTTCTCCGGCGGCGCCTGAGCGTATACGAAACTCCTGCGTAGCCGAGATCGAGAACTTGCGTCTTCGCGGCCAGAGATGACAGAGGTAAAATGCCACGACTTAAATTGTCCTTTATCGTAAGCAAGCACGATCTGCTTGAGCCGATCATGTCCGGCGAGGTGAAGATCGAAGGCGTCGATTTGATAACGACGTTTTCCGATCCGTCCGAAACGTTTTGGCGTCAGCTCAACTTCGCCGAGTTCGAAATCGCGGAGATGTCGCTATCGTCGTTCTTGATCGCGCGCGAGAAAACGAACGACATGGTGCCGATTCCGGTTTTTCCTTCGCGGCGCTTCATGCAGCTGGAGTTCTACGCTCGCGTGGATGCGGGAATCGATGGGCCGGAGTCGCTTGCGGGGAAAAGGATCGGGGTCGCCGAGTACCAGCAGACGGCCTCCCTGTGGGTACGCGGCCTATTAGAAGAAGATTTCGGCGTCTCGCAATTCAGTATGCAATGGGTGATGGAGCGATCGGAGGAGCTGAGTCACGGTGGTGCGACCGGATTCAAACCGCCGCCGGGGATTTCTCTCACGCGGGTTCCCGACGGGGAGACGCTCGATTCGATGCTGTTCAGCGGACAAATCGACGTTGCACCCGCCGGACGCGCCATGCGGCATGAGCCGAACCTGATCGACCGGAAAACGCACGTTTCGGAAAGCCAGTGGTCCATGGTGAAGCCGCTCTTTCCCGATCCCTTCGCCGAAGGACGGCGCTTCGTCACCGCGCACGGGTTCGTCCCGGCGAACCACATCATCGTGATCCGCCGCGACGTCTATGAGCGGTACCCGTGGCTCGCCTTCAACCTCTACACGGCCATGCAAAAGGCCCGGGATATCGCGCGTAAGCGGACGCGTTCGTTGATCCCCTCGTATCTGTTGTTCCGCGACGAATATCTCACGATGGCCCAATCCGTCGGCGGCCCTGACCCCTACCCGTACGGCGTTCGCGCGAACGAGCCGATGCTGGCAACCGCGGTGCGCTACTCGTTGAATCAGGGCTTGATCACGCAGAAGGTCGAGGTTGACGATCTCTTTCCCGAGTCCGTCCGCTCTTCGCCCTGATTGCCGCTCGCAGTCGCCGCGAGACGTCTCTCCGCAGGACAACGCCACAGGCACTGAATAATGGAGCCGTCGCCGCAAGCTGACGCGTTTTGCAGCAACGGTCAATGAGGTGCCTATGCCGAGTCCGTATCGCTTCGCACTGCTCGCCGCTTCACTGGCGATCGCACTCGCTGGTGCGGCAAGCGCCCAGCCGGCGCCTTACACGCTCGACGTCCTCTTGCCGCTCACGGGGGCCCAAGCGTTTGCCGGCACCAGCGAGCAGGCAGGACTGAAGGCGTACGAAGCCGTCGTGAACCGCACCGGGGGCATCCACGGCCGGCCTCTGGATCTCGAAATTCACGACGACCAGTCGAATCCACTCGTCGACGTGCAAATCGTCAACGCGCTGTTGCCGAAGAAGCCGATCGCAATCCTCGGGCCGGCAGTCACGGCAACCTGTCAGGCGATTCTGCCGCTTTTTGAAAACGGCCCGGTCGACTATTGCTTCTCGCCCGCGATCACACCGCCGAAAGGCAGCTGGGTGTTCGGCTCCGGCGCCACGTTGCGCGCTCAGATGATCGCCGGGTACGAGCATTTTCACCAACTCGGCTACAATCGGCTGGCGGCGATCATCTCAACCGACGCCACCGGGCAGCAGAATGAACAGATCACGCGCGCCGCGATGCAGTTGCCGGCGCTACGCGGCATGGACCTGGTGGATCTCGAGCAGTTCAATCCGACCGACACGAGCGTCGCCGCGCTCGTCGCTAAGGTCCGCGCCGCCAATCCGGACCTGATCTATGCCTGGGCGATCGGTCCGGCACTTGCAACGGTTTTGCGAGAACTCGCGAACGACGGCTTCAACGTTCCCGTCGGCACGACGCCCGCCAACGCCAATATCGAACTGCTGACCCAGATGCAATCGTTTCTGCCCAAGGCACTCGTAACGTCCGGCTTGCCGTATCAAGGCGACGTGCAGCCGCCGGCCGTCCAGGCGGCGTCGAGCGAGTACCTCGCCGCCATCAAAGACGCGCATCTGCAGCCGAGCACGATTCAAGCCTATGCGTGGGATCCGACGCGGATTGTCGTCTCGGCGCTGCGCGCGTTGCCGGCGAACGCAACCCCGGCCGACTTGCACAACTACATCGAAAACCTGCACGGTTTCGGGGGACTGTTCGGAACCTACGACATGCGTTCGGGCGACCAGCACGGGCTCGACGGCCGCGACTCGCAGTTGATCTATTGGGACCCGAACAGCAAGGAGTGGAAATACTACAGCGCACGCCCGGCGAAATCGTGAACGCGTTTGACCAGCTGACGACCGAATCGACGATCCACCGGTCGGTGTATACGAGCCCGACGGTATACGCCGCGGAACTCGAGCAGATCTGGAAGAGGACGTGGCTGCTCGCCGGCCACGAAGCGGAACTGCCCGCGCCAGGTAGCTTCAAGACGACGCTGCTCGGCGATCAGCCGGTCATCGTCGTACGAGACCAGAGCGGTGGACTTCGCGTGCTGCTCAACTCGTGCCGTCATCGCGGCGCACTGGTGTGTCGCGACAAAGCCGGCACGAAGGCTCGCTTCCAGTGCCTCTATCATGCTTGGAGTTATGGGCTCGACGGCACGCTGCTCGGCATCACCGATGCCGCCGGCTACGTCACCCCGCTTTCAAAGGCTGATCTCGGCTTGTGGGCGCTGCCGCGGGTAGAGACCTATCGCGGCATCATCTTCGCGAGCTTCGACCCGGAGGCTCGGCCGCTGCTCGAACACCTCGGTCCGGCGGCGCGCGCCCATCTTGACGACGTGTTTAGCACCGACGACATCGAGGTGATTGGGCTCGCGGAATACGAGTACCGCGGCAACTGGAAGCTCCATCCCGAGAACACGATCGACGGCTACCATCCTCGCTTTCTGCATCGCATCGTCGGCCAGACCGGCTCGTTTAGCGTCGGCCAAGCGCTCGATTTGGAGCGCGGTCACGGGGTCCTGGCGTGGAAGAACGCGCTGAAGAGTCCCAGCGCCGAGGAAAACACCGCGGTCGCCACCAACGGGCGGATCAATCGCGCGATGGTCGTGTTCCCGAACATGGCGCTGGTGAACATCAACGATTTCATCAACCTGCGCATGGTCATTCCGCTGGCCCACGACCGCACCCAGATCTCCGCGCTGGCGCTGGGCTTCCGCAGCGACTCGCCGGAGTTGCGGCGACGTCGCGCGACCCAGCTCGCGGCGTTTCAAGGACCGGCCGGCATTGCGGGCGCCGACGACGTCGAGTTGTTCGAGGCGGCGCAGGAAGGCTTCGCCGCCAACGCCCCGGCGATCGGCTGGCTCGATATCTCGCGCGGGCTCGGCCGTGCTCCGGGCACCGAGGATCTGGAAGACGAGACCGCCGTACGGGGGTATTATCGCGAATGGCGACGGCTGATGCAGTGACGGCGCAGGATGTCGAGGCGTTCCTCTACCGCGCCGCGCGCTTGATCGACGCGGGTGACTTGAGCGGCTGGTTGGCGCTGTGCGGACCCGAGATGACCTATCGCGTGAGATCGGTGCTCACGAACGAGCGCGCGTACGACGTCGGCCTAATCGACGACGATCGTCCCGCGCTCGAGGGCCGCATTCGCTCGATCGAGCAGTTCTGGCACGCGGAAGAGCCGCGCACGCATCTCCTCCACATGATTACGAACGTCGAGATTCTGGAGGATCGCGGCGACGCGCTTACCGTCGCTTCGGCGGTGACGGTCGTTGCAACGCGGCGCGAGCGGCAGGCGGTCCTCTACGGACGCTATCTCGATGAACTGCGCTTCGTCGAAGGAACACTGGGCTTCACCCGGCGCACGGTGACGCTCGAGACCAACCTCCTGCGCGACGGCAAGATTACGTTCATCGTTTAAGCTCTGAGCTTTCGTTCGTCTTATAGCCGGGTAGAAAATATACCAGGATGTGACAAGACCTTCCCGCGTCCGACCGACTTTTGTCATGCTGATGCCTTAATGGCCGAACTCGTCGAGATCATTGGCATCACGCACAACCCCTTTCTCCCGGACATGCTCGCCTCCGACGACCCCGATCCCGTTCTTAGGGAGATCGCGGCCGACTATGCGCTGATGCGGCGACGCCTCGCCGACGCCAAACCGGATGTCATCGTCGTGATCGCAAGCGATCACCTCAACCAGTGGTTCATGGACAACATGCCGGCGTTTCTCGTCGGCAAAGCGCCGCAAACCGAAGGCCCGTTCCCCCACGAGCAGCGCAACTTCGGCATCGCGCCCTACAAAGCAAAGATCGATACGAATCTTGCCAAGTGGTTCGTCGCCGAGGGCTTCAACGAAGGCGTCGACTTCGCGTTCTCCGACGAGTTCCTGATCGACCATGCGTTTACGGTCCCGTTGAACTTCGTGCGGCCCGAGCAAGACCTCCCCATTGTTCCAATCTGGACGAATGTGATGGCTCCGCCGCTTCCACCGGCCGACCGCTTCTACACCGTCGGCCAAGCCCTCGCCCGGCTCATCGAACGCTGGCCGACGAACCAACGCGTTGCCGTGCTCACGAGCGGGCACCTCGCGGTCGAGGTCGGCGGCCCGAAACCCTACACATCAGGCAGCACCGACGAAGACTTCGACCGCAGCATGATGGCGTTCATCGAAGCCGGCGACGTCCAAAGCGTCCTGCGCGACTCCACCTTCGAGCGCCTCCTCCAAGCCGGCAACGTCACCCCCGGTTTCCTCAATTACGTCATGCTCCTCGGCGTCGCCGAGGGCCACAAACCGAGCGCGATCCAATTGCGCTTCCCACGCGCTACAACCGCCGTCTACTACATCGAGTGGGCCGCAGGAGCGCTGGCCTGATGAGCCGTTACGCGATGGACAAAGTCTTTCGCGAGGTGATTACCAGCAACGCGGCGCGCGAAGCGTTCGCGGCCAATGCGGAGAGCTACCTCGCTGGCCGCGACCTCACGCCGGACGAGCGCCAGGCGCTCATCACACGTGACTTCACTACCCTCTACAAAATGGGTGCGCACCCGTTCCTAATGGTCGGTTTCGTCGCAACGCAATCGCCGCCGGCGGAACGCGGTAAAGCCATGGCTGCCTATCAGCAAAGCCTAGCCGAACTCGGTTATCCCGACTACAGCACCTAAGCCATCGAAGGAACTGCTGCATGAAACGTCTGTGGATGATCCCGCTGTTCGCCCTCTTGATGCAACCCGCACCGGCCGTTGCCGCGACGTACACGATCGACATGATCTTGCCGCTCACCGGGCCGGCCGCATTCGCCGGCAAGTCGCAAGAAGAGGCCGCGCGCGTCTATGAAGCCGTGGTGAACAAATCCGGCGGCATCCACGGCCAGCAGTTGCACTTCGAGATCCACGACGACCAGAGCAATCCCACCGTCGCGGTTCAACTGGCCAACGACATTCTCCAAAAGCATCCGGTCGTCGTCCTGGGCCCGAGCGTCACCGCCACGTGTGCGGCGATCGCGCCGTTGTTTGTGAACGGCCCGGTGGACTTCTGCTTCTCCCCGGTCGTCGAACCGCCGCACGGCGGCTACGTCTTCGCCTCGTCGATCGCGCTGCGCAGCCTGCTGGCCGAAGGGTACACCCGCATGCGTTCGCTCGGCTACAAGCGTGTCGCCGCGATCTTCGCCACCGACGCCAGCGGTCAAGTCGAACTGCAAATCACCAAAGACTGGTTCGCCCAACCGGCCAACGCGAACATCAAACTGGTCGACGCCGAAACGTTCGCCCCAACCGACATCAGCGTTGCCGCCCAAGTCGCGAAGATCAAAGCCGCCAACCCCGACATCATCTACGTCTGGGCCATCGGCACCGCGTTCGGCACCGCCATCCACGAGCTCAGCAACGCCGGCGTGGATGTGCCCGTGGTCACGAGCCCGTCGAACACGACCGAAACGCAGCTCGCCCAATTCAAGACGTTCCTTCCGGCCACGCTGGTTACGTCGGGCATGCCCTATCAAAGCACGCTGCAAAACCCCGCGTTAAAAGCCGCCGCTTCGGAATACCTGGACGGCATGAAAGCCGCCGGTCTCAAACCCGAAACGATGCAATCCTACGCCTGGGATCCGATGCGTATCGCGGTCACGGCATTGCGTACCCTCCCGGCCAACGCCAGCGCCCAACAGCTCCACGACTATCTCGAAACGATGCACGACATCGGCGGCATCTGGGGCATCTACGATTTCCGCACCGGCGACCAGCACGGTATTGCGGGCAAAGACATCCCCTACTTCCGCTACGACGCCGCGAAGGACGCCTGGGTCTACTTCGATCTCGCGCCCAAAGGATAGCGCGATGCCGGCCACACTCGACGATCTCGTTCGCACCGGTCCCGGCACGCTCGCGGGCGGCTATCTGCGCCTCTTTTGGCAGCCGCTGATGCGCAGCGAAGATCTGCCTTCGGGCCGCGCGCAACCCGTGCGTCTCATGAGCGAAGACTTTACGGTATACCGCGGCATGAGCGGCGAAGCGTTCGTCGTTGCGCCGCGCTGCGCGCATCGCAAAACGCTGCTGCACACGGGCCGCGTCATCGACGACACGATCCGCTGTCTCTACCACGGCTGGCAATACAACGGCACCGGACAGTGTGTCTACCAGCCGGCCGAGCGCGAATCGTTCACGCAAGCGACGAAAATCGCGGCCTATCCCACGACTGAATGGGCCGGCCTGATCTGGGCCTACATTGGTCCCGGCAACCCGCCGCCGATGTTCAACCACCCCGACTTCGACCGCCCGGGTCTCATCTCGGTCGGCCCGCCGGAAGTCTGGCCCTGCAACCTCTGGAACCGCCTCGATAACGGGCCCGACCTCATGCACGTCGTTTACACGCACGAGGAGACGCTCGCGCGCGAATACGGCATCAACGATCAGTTCAAGCACGTCCCGGAATTGAACGCCGTTGAAACGGAGTTCGGCGTCGAGAGCACGGTGAAAACGCCTCGCGAGGCTTCGTACTTCCACTTTCTCATGCCGTTCACGAACGCCATCGCCGCTCGCTCGAGCCGCCTCGAAGGCGTCCGCGACGGCACGAAGGTGTGGGCCTACGAAATGTTCATCCGCACGGCCATCGATGACGAGAACAGCCGCAGCTTCCATGTCAGCTTAGTCGATGTCCACGGCGAAGACGCGCAGCGCTACATCGAAGAACGCGACCGCGTCCGTCGCGAGCTCGACCCGAACGCCGTGATCGAGGCGAACGCACAAGCCGTCCTCGACGGCCGCATGCCCATCCAAGACATGGACCGTCGCCTCACGAGCTACTACTCGTTCCTGGTTGAAGACTACGCGTGCCAGGTGGGCCAAGGCCCGATCGCCGACCGCGAGGGCG
>JBEKXE010000052.1:0-26738 GCA_049512335.1 Candidatus Lustribacter sp. | reverse complement strand
CGAGCAGATAGCACGGCTTCTGCCAGCCGAAGAGGCTGTAGCTCGGCATACCCCACGGCGTGCAGTCGTACTCTTTCTCCCCGGTTAGGAAATCGAGGAAGAAGGGGCTCGCGTTGAACTCCCATTTCTTCTTGCCGGCCTTGTACGGGGCGAGGATGCCGCGGAAGAGCTGACGCGTTTCTTCGACCGCCAGGAAGTGATCCTGATCGGGCGCCTTCTCGTAGCGATAGCCGGGCGACATCTGCATCCCGTCGACGTGCAGCTCGTCGGTGACGAAGTCGAAGAATCCGTGGAAATCTTCGGGCCGCGAGCCTTCGAAGATCGTCGTGTTGGTGTAGACGCGAAAGCCCTTGGCCTTGGCCGCGCGAATCGCTTTGACCGCGATGTCGAAGGTGCCGGGGCGCGCGACCGCCTCGTCGTGGATCTGCTGCGGTCCGTCGAGATGGACGTTGAAACCGAAGTACTCCGAGGGCGTGAACTTGTCGAGGCTCGCTTCGAGGCGCAGCGCGTTCGTGCACAGATAGACAAATTTCTTGCGCGCGATCAGCCCTTCGACGATTTCGGCGATCTGGGGATGCAGCAAGGGCTCGCCGCCGGGAATGGCGACCACCGGCGCCCCGCACTCGTCGACGGCTTCGAAGCATTTCTCGGGCGAGAGATGCTGGCGCAGAACCTCGACCGGATGCTGGATCTTCCCACAGCCGTTGCAGGCCAGGTTGCAGCGGAAGAGCGGTTCGAGCATCAGCACGAGCGGATACCGCTTCTTGCCCATCATCCGCTGACGGACCACGTACGATCCGACCGCGATTGCCTGCTTGAGTGCGATTGCCACTTATGTCTCCCGAAAATGTGCGTCGAGGTAGCCGTGCTCTTGGAACCACGTAACCGCGTCGGACAACGCGCGGGTTACGGGCGCCGGCGTAAACCCCAAGATTGCCGTAGCCTTCGCTGCGTCATAGTACATTCGCTGCTTGGCCATCCGAACGCCGTCGAGCGGCACGTCCGGCCGGAAGCCCAGCGGTCCGAGAGCGAATTCGCCGACCGCCGCGTAGGCCAGTCCGACCAGCGGCGGCAGGCGCACCGTCGGCGCCGGACGGCCGGTGATCGCTGCCAAACGCTCCAACAGGGCGCGCAGCGTCATGTTCTCGTTGCCGAGGATGTAACGCTCGCCGGTGCGACCGCGCTCGTAAGCCGCGATGTGGCCGGCCGCGACGTCGCGGACGTCGACGATGTTGAGCCCGGTGTCCATGTACGCCGGCATGCGCCCGGTGCAGAAGCGCACGACGATCTCGCCGGTCGGCGTCGGCTTCGCGTCCCACGGACCGATCGGCGTCGTCGGGTTCACGATCACGACGTCCTGGCCGCCGGCCACCGCGTGCGCCACCGTGCGTTCGGCCTCGTACTTCGAGCGTTTGTAGGCGCCGACGAGATCGGCCGGCGCACTCTGATACGCTTCGGTTGCCGGTTCGCCGCCGGCGCGCACGCCGATGGCTGCGACCGAACTCGTGTGCACGACGCGCGGCACGCCGGCGCGCCGCGCGGCGTTGAGTACGAGCCGCGTGCCTTCGACGTTGACGCGCATGACCTCGGCGCGATCGCGGCGCCACAAGCTGTAGAACGCCGCGACGTGAAACACCGCGTCGCAGCCCTGCATCGCCCAGCTCAGTGAAGGCGCGAACAGATCGCCCGGTACGCGTTCGATGTCGAGCCCGTCGAGCGATGGCGAGACGCCGCGGACGAGCGCCCGCACCGACCAGTTCCGTGCGAGGAGCGTCCGAACGAGATTGGCACCCACAAAGCCGGACGCGCCGGTGATGAAGGCGGTCGGCAGCGCTACCTCCGGCTGAAGTCGAAGGGCCGCTCGCGGACGCGGTCGACCAGCCAGCGCAACGAATAATTCGTCAACGTCGACGTCGAGGCGGCGAAGATCAGCGCCTTGACCTCGTTGCGCGAGATCTTCACGTTACCGCCCGAAACGAGCATCGCGTCGGATTTCTCGATCTCGCGCATCGTCGCGATCGCGAAGAGCACCGGCAGCACGCAGAAGAGCCGGATGCGCACGGCCATCAGCGGCAGGTTCTCGATGTAGCGTAAGGAGCGCTCGATGTCGTCCCGCGCGATGCGGTAGAGGGGCTCGAGCGCGCGCAGGTTGGCCGAGCGGCGCTCCTCGTGGAGCAGCAGGTCGTGCGAACTGCCCTGCGCCGCGAGCAGATCCGCCGGCACGTAGATCGAGTTCTCGCGCTCGGCGTCCCAGGCGATGTCTTTGAGGATGTTCACCGACTGCAGCGCTTCCCCGAACGGCTCGCAGTCCTGGAGCAGCCGCGCGTAGACGCGATCGTCGACGGCGCTCGAGTGGTGGTGCCAGAGCTCGGTCAGCAGATGCCCGACCGTGCCGGCGACGTAATAGCAATACTGGTGGAATTCGGGCACGTCGCGCACGCGGATGCCGGTCGGGTGACCGACCACGAAGCCCCGCATCCCGCGCACCATCTCCTCGATCCAGCGCCGCAGGATCGCCTGCGTGCGCGCGTCGAGCTTGCGGTAGAGCGTGAAGACTTCGCCGTTCGCCGCGACGAGGTCGATGTAATCGTCGCTCGAGGTCAGCTCTTCGATCGCGTCGCCGAAACCATCCGCGCGCTGCGGATCGTCGAAGCAGGTCAGAAACTCGTCGAGCAGCTCGGCCTTGCGTTCGGGCGAAAGCGCGAGATCGTCCTCGACGGTATCGGCGATGCGGCACAGCAAATAGCCCAGGCGTACCGGCATTTCGAGGCGCGAGGGCAGCATCTTTATTCCGAGCGCAAACGTCCGCGACACCCGGGGCAGCAAGGACCGTGTGTGGCGGTCGATGTCGATGGCGGAAGCATTCTCAAGCAGCATTACTCGGTGAAAATCTCTCCCGTGCGAGTTTTTAGCTCGCTGCCAAGGCTCGCGCAGTGCGCGCGGCGCCCGCTATTGCCACTACCAAGGACCCCGGTCCCAATTCGGTTTCGGCGGCCGCGAAAATTTCCTCGGTTCTCATGTACGGCAGGGTACCGGTCGGGCCGGCAGGAGGAAGGACAGCCTCCCGGACAACGTGGCTGCATGGCAATCAAGGCCGATTCGCTCGAGGAACTCTACGCGTCGCTGGTGCCCCAGAAGTTCACGGCCGGCTGGAACAAGCCGACGCCGTCGCTCTACCCGGCGCCGTATAAGACGTATGCGCCTTCGCACTGGCGGTATCGCGACGGCCGTGCCGCCTTGGAACGTGCCGGCCGCTTGATCGATACGAAACTGGCCGAGCGCCGGAACCTGATCATGGCCAACCCGGCCGCGTCGAATTCCTACAATACGAGCGCCACGTTGGTTGCCGCCTACCAGATGCTGCTGCCGGGCGAGCACGCGCGCTCGCACCGGCACACGCCGAACGCCTTGCGGCTGATCGTCGAGAGCGACGCCGGCGCCTACACGACGGTCAACGGCGAACGGATCGCCATGTTGCCGGGCGATGTCGTCCTCACGCCCGCCTGGATGTGGCACGGCCACGGCAACACGGGCCAGCTCCCCGGCTACTGGATCGACTTCCTCGACGTGCCGCTCGTCCACGCCCTCGAGCCGATGTTCTTCGAAGAGCACCCCCAAGGCTTCGAGCACGATGCTCCGGCATCGGATTCCTCGCCGCTGCGCTTTACGTCGACCTGGATCGAGGGCCAACTGGGGCGCGCGCAATCCGATCCCGCCGGCCGTTTCGGCCGCCAGGTCACCCTGGACACCCCGTCGCTCAAGACGATCCGCCTGCACATGCACGCCCATGCGGCCGGCACCTGGACGGCGCCCTACCAAACGACCGCCAACAACGTCTATGCGGTCGTCTCGGGCCGCGGCACCACGGCGATCGACGGCACGACGGTCAACTGGGAGCCCGGCGACGTTTTCGTGGCCCCGGTCTGGCGGCCGCACACGCACCGCTTCGAGACCGACGCCGTCCTCTTCCGGGTCACCGACGAGCCGGTCATGGACGCCCTCGGCTTCCTGAGAGAAGCGACCTAGCCGCCGAGGCCCCGCCGGAGCGTGGCCGCTGCCTTGACCTAACTTGCCATAGGCGGTACAATACCTGCCTATGCCCCTCGGTCGATAACGCGGGCCCAAGGAACGTCGACGGCGCTTCTCTGGTCCGCTGTGCCTTTTCCCGGCACCCGCGCCCCCGCGCCATCCACGACGTCACCTCGGCCGCCTCTGATCGCCGACGCGCTGTAAAGGACGATACGTGAACCTGCTCGACGTCAACAACTTCGACGCGATGCGGATTGGGCTCGCCAGCCCCGAACAAATCCGCGCCTGGTCTTTCGGGGAAGTAAAGAAGCCCGAGACCATCAACTACCGGACGCTCAAACCCGAGCGCGACGGCCTCTTCTGCGAGAAGATCTTCGGCCCCACCAAAGACTGGGAATGCCACTGCGGCAAGTACAAGCGCATCCGCTTCAAGGGGATGATCTGCGACCGCTGCGGCGTCGAGATCACGCGCGCCAAAGTGCGCCGCGAGCGCATGGGCCACATCGAGCTCGCGACGCCCGTTTCGCACATCTGGTATTTCAAGGGCGTGCCCTCGCGCATCGGCATCTTGCTCGATATGTCGCCGCGGCAGCTCGAGAAGGTGATCTATTTCGCCGCCTACGTCGTCACCGATCAGGGTGACACGACGCTCGGCAAGCGGGAGATCCTCACCGAGCAAAAATATCGCGAATCGCGCGAGAAGTTCGGCAGCCGCTTCAAGGCCGGCATGGGCGCGGAATCGATCCGCGAGCTGCTGCGCGACCTCAACCTGCGCAAGCTCCAAGAAGAGCTGCGCCGCGAGTTCAAGGAAACGACCGGCCAGAAGCGCGTCAAGGCGATCAAACGTCTGGAAGTCGTCGAAGCGTTCCTCGCGTCGGGCAACAAGCCCGAGTGGATGATCCTCTCGGCGGTGCCGGTGATCGCGCCCGAGCTGCGTCCGATGGTGCAGCTCGACGGCGGCCGTTTCGCCACGTCCGACCTCAACGATCTCTATCGCCGCGTCATCAACCGGAACAACCGCCTCAAGCGGCTGCTCGAACTGAGCGCGCCCGAGATCATCATCAAGAACGAGAAGCGCATGCTGCAAGAAGCGGTCGATGCGCTGATCGACAACGGCCGCCGCGGGCGCCCCGTCACGGGCCCCAACAACCGTCCGCTGAAATCGCTCTCCGACATCCTCAAGGGCAAACAGGGCCGGTTCCGCCAGAACCTGCTCGGCAAGCGCGTCGACTACAGCGGCCGGTCCGTGATCGTCGTCGGTCCGCACCTCAAGCTGCATCAGTGCGGCTTGCCCAAAGAGATGGCGCTCGAGCTCTTCAAGCCGTTCGTGATGAAGAAGCTGGTCGACCGCGGCCAAGCGCACAACATCAAGAGCGCGAAGCGCATGGTCGAACGCGTGCGTCCGGAAGTGTGGGACGTGCTCGACGAAGTGATTCGCGAGCATCCGGTGCTGCTCAACCGCGCGCCGACGCTGCATCGCCTGGGCATTCAGGCGTTCGAGCCGGTGCTGGTCGAAGGCAAGGCGATCCATCTGCATCCGCTCGTCTGCACGCCGTACAACGCGGACTTCGACGGCGACCAGATGGCCGTGCATCTTCCGCTCAGCGCGGGCGCGCAAGCGGAAGCCCGCATCCTGATGCTCAGCTCCAACAACATCCTGCAGCCGAGCTTCGGAAACCCGGTGTCGATCCCGACGCAAGACATGGTCTTGGGTCTGTATTACCTCACGTTCAACCGCGACGAGTACAAGGGCCCGGCCAAGGGCGAGATGACCGACGACCAGCTGTACGCCGACAGGGTCGGCCGCCGCTGGCAGTCGAGCTACGTCGGTAACGGTTCCGCGCTGCAAGAACCGACGTTCGCGAATCTCCAAGACGCCGTGCTGGCGTACGAGAATCGCCTGGTCGGCCTGCAAGAGTGGGTCAACCTGCGCGTCGACGGAACGCGCGTCCGTACCACGGTCGGCCGCGCGATCCTCAACGACGCGTTCCCGCCCGAGTGGAACCACCCGTACGTCAACCACGTGCTCGACAAGAACGCGTTGAAGAAGCTGATTACGGATTGCTACCGCAAGTACGGTAACGCCGCGACGGCCGAGTTCCTCGACGCGATCAAGGAACTGGGTTTCCACTACGCGACGCAGTCCGGCACCACGGTGTCGATCAGCGACGTCATCGTGCCGCAAGCGAAGTACGACCTGCTCGACAAGGCGCAGGGCGAAGTCGACGAGCTGCACGGTCTCTTCGACCAGGGCTTCATCTCGGAAGAAGAGCGCTACCAGAAGACGATCGAAGTCTGGCAGAAGACCTCCGACGACGTCACGCAAGCCATGCAGGCCGCTCAGAACCCGCTCAACCCGGTGTTCATGATGGCGACCTCGGGCGCGCGCGGCTCGATCGCCCAGGTGAAGCAGCTCGGCGGCATGCGCGGACTCATGTCCGATCCGTCGGGCCGCATTCTCGAGATTCCGGTCAAGGCGTCGCTCAAAGAAGGCCTCACCGTTCTCGAGTACTTCATCTCGACGCACGGCGCGCGTAAGGGTCTGGCCGATACGGCACTCCGTACCGCCGACTCGGGTTACCTCACGCGCCGGCTCGTCGACGTCGCGCAAGACGTGATCATCCGCGAGGAAGATTGCGGCACGACGCGCGGCATCACGGTGTACGACATCCGCGTCGGCAAGGAAACGATCGAACCGCTCTACGACCGGATCATCGGACGCCGCGCCGCCGAGGACATCAAGGATCCCGAGAAGCCGACCTCGCGCACGAAGCTCGTCGCCCGCGACGAAGAGATCGACGAAGAGAAGGCCAAGGCGATCATCGCCGCGGGGATCGAGCAAGTGAAGATCCGCTCGACGCTCGCGTGCCAGGCGAAGTACGGCGTGTGCGCCATGTGCTACGGCCGCAATCTTGCGACCGGGCTCAAAGTGGACATCGGCGAGGCGGTCGGCATCATCGCCGCGCAGTCGATCGGTGAACCGGGCACGCAGCTCACGCTGCGCACGTTCCACACCGGCGGCGTCGCGACCGAGGACATCATCACGGGTCTCCCGCGCGTCGAGGAAATCTTCGAAGCGCGCAAGCCCAAAGGTGAAGCGCCGGTCTCCGAGCACGACGGCATCATCAAGATCGGCGAAGAGAAGGGTAAGCGCGTCGTCTACGTCACCGACGAGTCGGGCGAAGATCACGAGATCGAAGCGCCGGTGGGAACGCATCTCACCGTGCAGGACGGCTCGCCGATCAAGGCCGGCCAGCCGATCGCGGACGGCAGTCTCAACCCGCACGACATCCTGCGGATCAGCGGCGAGACCGCGCTGCAGAACTACCTCGTGCAGGAAGTGCAGAAGGTCTACCGCTCGCAAGGCGTCGACATCAACGACAAGCACATCGAGGTCATCGTGCGCAGCATGCTGCGTAAGGTGAAGATCATCGACGGCGGCGACACGCGCTTCTTGCCGGGTCAGCTGGTCGAAGCGGCGGCGTTCAACGAAGCCAACGAAGGCTTGACCCGGGACCAGAAAAAGGCCGAAGGCGGCGCGGTGCTGCTCGGTGTGACGAAGGCGTCGCTCGCGACCGAATCGTTCCTCTCCGCAGCGTCGTTCCAAGAGACCACCCGCGTCCTCACGGATGCGGCGATCAAGGGCAAACACGATCCGCTCTTAGGGCTCAAGGAAAACGTCATCATCGGGAAACTGATCCCGGCCGGTACGGGGATGTCGCGCTACCGCAACATCCAGATCGAGCCCGAAGGTCAGGACCTCGACGAAGAGGGCCGTCCGAAGAACGTCTTCCTCGACTTCAATCCGCACGCGGATCTCGAGGAAGAGGCTCTCACGACCTACGGTGAAGTCGTGGCCCCCAACGGCCAAGAGATGTCGCCCAAGGTTCTCGGCCCCTACGAGCGCCAGCGGATGCAAGAGAACACGGTGAACTACGAAGGCGAATACGACGCCGACGTCGCCGTGCCGAGCACCGCGACCCGCACGCAGTACAAGCCCAAGGGCATCAACCCCGAAGACTTGTAGGCGCGGCGTTCAGCCGCAAAGCAAAGCAAGAGCCCCGAGAAATCGGGGCTCTTTTCGTTCGTGAAGATTCGGTGAACGCTCCCGCGGCAGATGTTCATGCGCAATTCGAACGCGCGAACTATGCTGGGCTGCGAACCTCCGGTCACGCACAGGCAGGTGAATATGCCCGAATCTTCCTCGATTCACATCCCCGTCGGCGACGGAGAATTCATCGCGGCGTCTCAGTATCTGCCGCCACGCCCGCGGGGGCTCATCCTCTTCGCGCACGGGAGCGGCAGCAGCCGCCTGAGCCCGCGCAATCAGTTCGTCGCCGAGGTCTTGCAAGAGGCGGGGCTCGGCACGTTCTTGTTCGATCTGCTGACCGTCAAGGAAGAGCTACTCGATCGGCAGACCGCCGAGTATCGCTTCGACATCGCTTTGCTGGCCAACCGGTTGGTGACGGCGACGGGCTGGGTACGCCGGCAAGCCGGCCTCGAGTCGCTGCCGCTGGGCT
Source organism: Candidatus Lustribacter sp. (assembly GCA_049512335.1). Lineage (GTDB taxonomy): Bacteria > Vulcanimicrobiota > Vulcanimicrobiia > Vulcanimicrobiales > Vulcanimicrobiaceae > Lustribacter. The sequence goes on along the minus strand of JBEKXE010000052.1, from coordinate 18,189 downwards.
ACTTCGGAGCCAGCACGGGCGCGGCCGCCGCGCTCGTTGCGGCTGCTGCGTTGCCGACCGAGGTCACCGCGATCGTCTCGCGTGGAGGGCGCCCGGACCTCGCCGGCGAGCAGTTGGGTGCGGTCCGCGCGCCGACGCTGCTCATCGTGGGTGGCGCCGATCCCCAAGTCATTACGCTCAACCGTCGCGCCATGCTGTCGCTCCGGGCCGAAAACGACCTCGTGATCGTTCCCGGAGCCACGCATCTCTTCGAGGAGCCCGGCGCGCTCGATACCGTAGCTCGCCTGGCTCGCGATTGGTTCGTGCGCCAATTCGATGCCAGCGAGGCGCGAAGAACATCACTCGCGCGGAGCATGTGATCGTGTTCCGGACGTTTCGGGACCGTCGCGAAGCCGGGCGCCTCCTCGCTTCGCTCTTGCCCGGGTACGCCGGCCGCGGCGACGTCGTCGTGCTGGCGTTACCGCGCGGCGGGGTTCCCGTCGCATATGAGATCGCCGTCGCGCTCGGTGTGCCGCTCGACGTGTTCACCGTGCGCAAGCTCGGGGTCCCGGGACACGAGGAGTTCGCGATGGGTGCGCTTGCGAGCGGCGGCATCTCCGTCCTGGATGAGGGCGTGGTCGCCGGGTTGGGCATCTCGCACGACGAGGTCGTCCACATCACGGAACTGGAACGGCAAGAACTCGAGCGTCGCGAGCGCCTTTATCGCGACCACCGCACGTACCCGCAGCTCGAGGGAAAGAACGTCATCCTCGTCGACGACGGGGTCGCTACCGGCGCTTCGATGCTCGTCGCGGTGAAAGCGTTGCGGCAGAAGAACCCGGCGAAGATCATCGTTGCCGTTCCCGTGGGCGCGGCCGATAGCTGCGCGTTGCTCCGCCGGCACGCCGACGACGTGATCTGCTACCGCACGCCCGAGCCGTTCGGTGGTGTCGGCGCATGGTACGATGATTTTTCGCAAGTCGGCGATGACGAAGTGCGCACCCTGCTGAACCGGGCCGCGCTGCGACGTGCATCGTGAGTACCAGCGTCGTCGATGGGTCACTGCACGATCTCGCTGCCGCCGCAGCGCTGGCGCATGTAGAGGATCCGTATAAGGCGATTCTCGACCGGGTCGGGAACGCACGCGTCGTTCTCATCGGTGAGGCCTCGCACGGTACACACGAGTTCTATCGCGAACGCGCCGAGATCACCCGGCGCCTCATCGAGCAGAAAGGCTTCGCCGCCGTCGCGGTCGAGGCCGACTGGCCCGATGCGTTGCGCGTAAACCGCTACGTCAGCGGAACCGGTGACGATACCGATGCCGCCGATGCGCTGGCCGGTTTTCAACGCTTCCCGACCTGGATGTGGCGCAACGCGGACGTGCTCGACTTCGTCGGTTGGCTGCGCGACTTCAACGAGTCGCATACGCACCGCAAACGCGTCGGCTTCTACGGCCTCGATCTCTACAGTCTTCAAACGTCGATCGAGCAGGTGCTCCGCTACCTCGACCGGGTCGATCCTTCCGCGGCCGCACGAGCTCGCGCTCACTACAGCTGTTTCAACGAGATCGCCGACCCCACCGAATACGGCCACGGGGTCGCTCTGGGGCTGACGCCGTCGTGCCGCGAGGACGTCGTGCAAACGCTGCTGGAACTTCGGCGCCGTTCCGAGACGTATCTCCACCTCGACGGTGTCGTCGCCGCCGACGAGTACTTCTACGCCGAGCAGAATGCCCGCGTGGCGAAGGACGCCGAGGAGTACTACCGGACGATGCTCGATCGCCGGGTCTCGTCATGGAATCTCCGCGACCGTCACATGTTCGAGACGTTGGAAGAGCTCGGAACGCATCTCGCGCGCCATCGCGAGAGCAAGAAAATCGTCGTCTGGGCGCACAACTCCCACGTGGGCAACGCTGCAGCGACCGAAATGTCGCAGCGCGGCGAATTCAACATCGGCGAGCTCGCGCGCCACCATTACGGAACCGAAGGCGCGCTGATCGGCTTCACGACCTACAGCGGCACGGTCAGCGCGGCGTCCGATTGGGGCGAGCCGGTCGAACGCAAGACCGTCCGGCCCGGTCTCGCGGGAAGCTACGAACGGCTCTTCCATCAAACCGGCGTCCCGTTCTTCAGCTTGATCTTCGACGATCCGGCCGTCCGGGCCGCGTGCCGCGGGCCGCTGCTCGAGCGCGCGATCGGCGTCATCTACCGCCCCGAAACGGAACGCCAAAGCCACTACTTCCACTCCGAACTCCCCAAGCAGTTCGACGTCGTGATCCACATCGATCGTACGCGCGCGGTCGAACCGCTGGAACGAACGGTGACGTGGGAAAAGGGCGACGTTCCGGAGGCGTATCCGACCGGCTTGTAACGCGGTCCGAAGAGGGCCGGCATCCCGCGAATGCAATACCCGGAGCGGGAGGTCGGGATGAACATCACTCGCATGGCAAGCTGCGTCGCGGCGGCGCTACTCGCGATGCTGCCGCACTTCGCGGCCGCGGCGGAGCCGTATAACATCTACGTCATCGTGCCGATTACCGGCCCGTCGGCGTTTCTCGGCAACGAGGAAGCCTCCGCGCTCAAAGTTCTCGAGGATCAAGTCAACAAGACCGGCGGCGTGCGCGGCCGGCCGATCCATTTCGTTATTCAAGACGATCAGACGCTCTCGCAGAACTCGGTGCAGTTGCTCAATGGGATCATCACGCAGAAAGTCCCGTTTCTGCTCGGGACTTCGCAGACTGCCGCGTGCGGTGCCATGCTGCCCGTGGTGGCGAACGGGCCGGTCGTGTACTGCTTCTCGCCCGGCGTCCATCCGCCGCCGGGCAGCTACATGTTCTCGGCCAGCATCTCAACCGCCGACTACATCGTCGCGACGATCCGCTATCTGCGCGCGAAAGGGTTGCGTAAGATCGCGCTGATGACCTCGACCGATGCGACCGGTCAGGACGCCGAGAAAGGCATCGACGCGGCAATCGCGCTGCCGGAAAACCAGGGCACCGTCAGCATCGTCGACCGCGAGCACTTCAACACCAACGACCTGACCGTCGGGGCGCAAATCGCGCGCATCAAAGCGTCCGGTGCGGAGGCGGCCATTCTGTGGACCGTCGGGACGCCGTTCGGCACGCTCTTGCGCGAAGCGGTTGCGGGTGGCCTGGACATGCCGCTGCTGACCTCCGCCGGCAATCTCAACTACACGCAGCTCGAGGGCTACGATTCGTTCATGCCCGACAACCTGCTGATGGTGGCGCCGCCGTGGGCGGCTCCGAACGCGTTCCCCAACGCAGCGTTCAAGAAAGCCATGGCCGTCTACAACGATGCGTTCAAAGCCGCGGGCATCCGGCCGGAGCAAGGCCAGTCGCTGGCGTGGGATCCGGCGTTGATACTGATCGATGCGTTGCGCAAGTTCGGGTTCGACGCCTCACCGGCGACGATCCGCGATTACATCGCGGGTTTGAAGGGCTGGACCGGCGTGAACGGGTCGTACGATTTCGCAGCGATCCCGCAACGCGGCATCGGCATCGACTGGCTCGTGATGGTGCGGTGGGATAAGAAGACGAAATCGCTCGTCGGCGTCAGCAAGCCCGGTGGGCTCTAAGATGGCGGAGAAGAACCACTGGGACGAGTTGATCGAGATGCGCGACCGCCAGCGGGAGCGCGCGGCGACCGCGATGCAGGTCGTGCGCGGCGACGCGCTGCCGCAAGAGAACAGCGCGTTCGGCAAACTGCGCTGGTACATGCACCCGTCGATCGAGAACACCGCGCTCTCGACGCTGATGTTTTTCGAGCAAGAACTCGCCCCGGGCAGCCGGTCCGGCCGGCTGAAGTTCCAGGGCGGGCAGGTTATCTACGTACTGTCGGGCATTGGCTACACGCTTGTCGACGGCGTCAAGCATGCGTGGAAGGCCGGCGACGTGCTCAACTTGCCGATCAAGCGCGACGGCATCATCGTGCAGCACGTCAACAGCGGCGAGGAGACGGCCAAGCTGCTGGCTTGCGAACCGAACTGGTTTGCTGCCAACGGCGTCGACCGCGGTAGCGGGTTCGAGCTGATCGAGCCCTCGAGCGATTACCGTGGCTGAACGCGAGCGGACGCGCGAACGCGAACGGCCGCCGATTCAGCAAACGGGCTACGAAAAAATCATCAACGACCGCATCGCGATCGCGAAGCGCCAAGAGACCGGGCCGATCGTGTGCCGAACGGAGGACCGTCCGATCGAGGTCAACCGTCAGGGCACGATTCGCTACTACCTTGCGCCGCTCTCGTACCCCGACACGCCCCTGCAGGATTGGCTCGTGTTCGAGAACCACGTCCGCACGCACTCTGGGAAGCACCGCCATCAAGGCGGCTTCGTGATTTACGTGATCGACGGCGAAGGCTACTCGATCGTCGACGGCGAGCGGCACGATTGGAAGTCCGGCGATCTCTTGCTCCTGCCCATCCGTCCCGGTGGCGTCGAGCACCAGCACTTCAACCTCCATGCCGGGCAAGCGTGCCGCTGGATCGCGTTCTGCCACCTTCCGACGATGGACAACCTCGCGATGGAGATGACCCAGATCGAGAACTCGCCGGACTTCCGTTCCTAGTACACGGTAGCGCCGGGATTCGGCGTCGCGGTTTCCACCGGCGTGCCGAGAGCGATCAACAGGCTCGATCCGGCGGTGGTTTGCGCGAGGTGCCAATTGCCGGCGGATGCCCGTTGTACGTGAGCTGTAAGGTCCCGTCGAGCCGCTTGCTCACGCCGAACGGCGCGGCCAACGCGACGCCGGCGGGCGCGGGGACGGGTGGCCAGAACGTCGCAGGCTCCGTCGAGCCGGCCGCAGGACCGTTGCACGCCGACGTCCCGAGCGGAATGCCCGCGGGCGGGTTGATGTCGAGATCGAAGTCGTAAATCGCGAACCCGTTCGTCGCGGCGAAGCCGGATTGCGTGCCGCGCCCCGAGTTGGGCGTGGAAAAACTGCTTATCGTGAGTGCGGGCGCGGGCGACGGCGTCGTCTGCGCGGCGGGCACGGCCGTTCCGTAGGCCGAGGTTCCGCCACCGTCGCTACTGCAGGCGGAGAACATGGAAAGCGCCGCGACGGACACGGCAACAATGTGATACTTCATGCGTGCATGATCGCAAAGCGGCATAAAATGCGCCTGAACCAGGATTGACGTCGACTTCAGACTTAACTTACCCCGTATGGTAAACATGGACTGGGGCAGCGACGCGATCGCCGCCGTACTGCGCTCGCTCGATCTGAAATTCGCCGCGCTCGTTCCGGGCGCCAGCTATCGCGGCTTGCACGACAGCATCGTGAACTATCTCGGCAACGAGAATCCGGAGATGCTGCTCTGCCTGCACGAAGAGCATGCCGTGGCGATCGCGCACGGCTACGCCAAGGTGACCGATCGGCCGATGCTCGCCATCGTGCACAGCAACGTCGGACTGATGCATGCCAGCATGGCGATCTTCAACGCGTGGTGCGATCGCGCACCGGTCTTGATCCTCGGTGCGAACGGCCCGGTCGACGCGATGAAGCGCCGCCCGTGGATCGACTGGATCCACACCTCGCAAGACATGGGTGCGCTCGTGCGCTCGTATACGAAATGGGACGATCAGCCCGGCTCGCCCGGCGCGGCGATCGAATCGATCCTGCGCGCGCGCCAGATCGCGGCGACCGCACCGTACGGGCCGACCTTCGTGGTCATGGATGCCGCCGTCCAAGAAGAGCGTCTGACCCAACCGCTCGCCATTCCGCCGCCCGAGAAGTTCGCGGTGCCGCACGCCGCGGTGCCGGCCGCCGCCGACGTCGAACGCGTCCTGGCGGCGTTACGCGGCGCAAAACATCCGGTGATCATTGCCGGCCGCTGCGCGAAAACGATCGAAGCGTGGAACGAACGCGTCGCCTTGGCCGAAACGCTGAACGCGAACGTGATCACGCGTACCGGCGCGATGTTTCCCACCGATCATCCGTTGTACGCCGGTTCCGCCGGGCGTCCCAAGGCGCTGCAGGCGCTGCGTGACGCCGACGTCGTCCTCGACCTCGACAGCCTCGATCTGGGCGGCATCCTCAAGCAAGCGAAACTCGAACGCGCGCCGATGGTCATCTCGTGCTCGGTCGACCGGTACATTCACAACGGCTGGAGCATGGACTACCAAATACTTCCGGCGATCGACCTCAACATCGCCGCCGTCCCGGACACGCTCGTTACGGCGCTCGTTGCGGCGCTCGGCAACCCCAAGCCCGCCCCCGCGCCGCCGCGCGCCGCCCCGTCCAAAAACGGCAACGGCGCCGTCGCGTCGAGCGGCATCATCGGCATCGACGCATTCGCCACCGAAGTCAGCGCCGCGCTGAGCGGTGTCGAGGTCTGTTTCACCCGTTTGCCGGCCGGCGTGAACGAGCGCTTCTTCACGTTCCGTCATCCGCTGGATTATCTCGGCGGCAGCGGCGGCGGCGGCATCGGCGGCGGTCCGGGAATCGCGGTCGGGATCGCGCTCGCGCTCCGCGGTACGACGCGCCTGCCGGTCTGCGTCACCGGCGACGGCGATTTCCTGATGGGCGTGACGGCGCTTTGGACCGCCGTGGCCGGCAAGATCCCGCTGCTGATGATCGTTGCAAACAACCGCTCGTATTTCAACGACGAAGTCCATCAGGAACACCTGGCGATCGCGCGCGGTCGCGACGTCAGCCGCAAGTGGATCGGCCAACGTATCGACAATCCACCGCCCGATCTCACCGGCTTCGCCCGCGCTCAAGGCGCGATCGGCATCGGCCCGATCGCAACGCGCGATCGGATCGGTCCCGCGGTCGCCGAAGCGCTGACCCACGTCCGCAACGGCCAGGTCTGCGTCGTCGAAGTTCTCGTGGCCCCCGAATACAGCGAAGGGAAAGCCGCCGGGGTCACCGCGACGGAACCGGCGTCATCCCGGGGCAACTTCACCCGCGCCTGACGCCCCGCCCGAGTAGGGGAGATCGCCGGCCAGCAGATCTTGGTATTTGATCGTGAGATCGTAGGAGCCGTTGCGCTTGCGATCCAGGATCCAGACCGGATCGAAGCGGTCGCCCCACTCCGGCGGCTCTTTGATGAAGCCCGCGGCGATCGCCGGGATGCGTTTGTGTTCCCACGACACGAGGACGACGCCGGCGCACGCTTTGATCGCGGCGATCGCGGCATCTTCTTGCCCGACCGGGATGTCGTTCACGAACGTGACGGCGGCTCCCAGCTTGGCCACCAGCGGTTCCACCGTGAGCACCGGCCGCAAGCTCTTCGCGTCGGCGGGGTCCACCGCCGGATCATCGCACACGGTAGCCGCGATGATCGTCTTCGGCGTCGCGATCTTCTTGTGCGTGGGGGCAACAAAAAACGCGACCAACGCACCGGCGCGCTGCCAGCCGCGCACGAGCAACGCGTGTTGGTTGACGGCACCCTCCTCGTCGACGCCCAGCGGCGGCGGGTGTTCCCCCGGCTTCTCGGCATGACGGATCAGGATGATTTTCTTAGGACCAGGCATCGCTGGTGCGCCCTGGCACGTGGGTCGACACTAGGTCACCTTCCCTAGATAAGCGACGAGCGGGCCAATCACTACGGTTCGCGCGGAAAGCCAACCTGTCGGTGAAGCTTCCTTAATGAAAAGTTAAGCTTGAGGGTCGGCTCCCGGCTTCTCGTAGGCTGCCGCGGAGATTGCCAGAACTGAGCTTCGCCCGTGCTTACGCCCGAACAAAACAAGCGCCTGACGGAAGTCGGCCCCGGTACCCCCGGCGGCGCGTTGATGCGCCGCTACTGGCACCCCATCGCGCTGTCGCGGGAGCTGGGCAAAGCTCCCGTGCCGATGCGCGTCCTCGGGGAAGACCTCGTGCTCTTTCGCACCGACGGCGATGCGCCGGCGCTCGTCACCGCGCGCTGTCCGCATCGCGGAACCGATCTCAGCTACGCCCGCGTCGAACGCGGTGCGCTGCGCTGCCTCTACCATGGCTGGCTCGTGGGCGCGCACGGCAAGTGCCTGGAAATGCCGGGCGAACCGCCGGGCAGCACCTTCGTCGACAAAGTGCGCTACCCGGCGTATCCGTGCCGCGAGTTGCACGGAATGATCTTCACCTACATGGGTCCGGGGGAACCGATTCCGTTCCCCAATTTTCCTTGGGTGAAGGCGCCCGCCGACAACGTCTGGGCCTCGAAGATCTTCCTCAACTGTAACTATTTGCAAGGCAACGAAGGCAACTGCGATCCGCAGCATCTGTCGTTCTTGCATCGCTTTTTCGCGCCCGAGGAAGACGGGCGCTCGTTCGATCCCTCGCGCGATTTGTGGGTCGCCGATCCGGCTCCCGAAATCGAGGTCGAGCAAACGGCCTTCGGTTTGCGGATCTATGCGATTCGTGACGCCGGCGAGGACCGGCGCTACGTGCGGATCACCAACTTCATCATGCCGAACAACTCGTCGTTTTCCGGCAGCGCGGTGGTCGATCCCAAGCGTGAAACGATTCCGGAAAACTCGTTCTACCACTTTCACTGGCACGTGCCGGTCGACGACCGCAACCACTGGAAGTTTCGCATTTCCTACCGCAGCGACGGGCCGATCGACAAGGCGTACTGCGATTCACTGATGGACGCCGGCGTGGATGAAGGCTTCAAGCGCGAGCGCCGGCCCGATAACCGGTATCTGCAAGATCGCGAGAACATGGCGGTGACCTTTACCGGCATGGGACCGAACTTCCACGATCACGATAGCTTCGCCGTCGAAAGCCAGGGCGTGATCGCCGACCGTTCGATCGAACATCTCGGCGCGACCGATCGGGCGGTCACCGCGATGCGGCGTGTCTTGTCACGCGCGGTCGACGATGTGGAGTCCGGCAACGACCCGCTGATGGCCAAACGCGACGGCGGGGATCCGCTGGCTGATTTCGTCACCCTGAGCGCAACGATCCCGAAAACGACCGATCTGCAAACGCTGTGGCGCGAACGCGTTACGCACTGAATCGCGGAGACTCACCGATGGCCAAACGTTTGGCGTTCCTGCTGCTGCTCACGGCATTGCTGCTGGGGCCCGCCCGACCGCTCGTGGCGCAGCCTGCGCCGTACACGATCAACGTCGTTCTGTCATTGACGGGCTCGGCCGCCTCACTCGGGCAAGCCGAAGCGGCGGCCTTGAGCGCATACGAAAAGCTGGTCGATCGTCAAGGCGGCATTCACGGGACGCCCGTGCACTTTGCCGTCGTCGACGACCAATCGAATGCTGCGGTAGCCGTGCAACTCGCGACGGCGATCCTGCAACAGCATCCGGCCGTCGTGATGGGGAGTTCGCTCGTCGGCCCGACTCAGGCGATGGAGCCGCTCTTCAAGAACGGACCGGTGCTGTTCGCGTCGACCCCGCTGCTCTATCCGGAGCGGGGCTCGTACGTGTTCGCCGCGGGCGCTTCGTCTCGCTACAGCATGGCGGCTGCCGTTCGCTACTTCCGCCTCAGCGGTTACCGCAAGATGGCGATGCTCGTAACCGCGGACGCCTCGGGGCAGGACAACCTGCATTCGATGGATTTGGCGCTGCAATTGCCGGAAAACAAGGACATGCAGGTCGTCGACCGGGAGCAATTCGCGATCGGAGACATCAGTGCGGCGTCGCAGGTAGCGCGGATCAAGGCGTCCGCGCCGCAAGTGCTCTTTTGCTACCCGACCGGCGCGCCGTTCGGCACCGCGCTACGCGCGATCAGCGATGCCGGGCTCGACGTGCCGATCGATACCGCCGGCCCCAATCTCGATCCGGTGCTGCTCGACCGCTTCAAGAACGTGCTGCCCTCGTCCGAGCTCGTCATCGCGAACGCGAGCTTCTTCAATCGCGATCGTAAGGCGAGCGACCCGCTGAAGGCGCCGATCGACGAGTTTTATGCCGAACTCGGCGCCGCCGGCATCAAGCCGACGGTCGCCCACGCGTTCACCTGGGATCCGGCGCGCATCATCGTGTCGGCGTTACGCAAGCTGGGCACGAGCGCGACCCCGGAACAGATCCGCGATTACATCGAGACGTTGCACGGGTTCGCGGGCGTGTCGGGGGTGTACGATTTCCGCGTCGGCGACCAGCACGGCCTCACCCAGGACGCCGAGGTGGTCATTCGCTACGATCCGGCGAGTCCCAACGGCCAGCGGATCGTGAGCCAACAAGGCGGAGCGCCGCTCTCCAAATAATTTACCGCTGCCGATCACCCATCGCTCGAGGGGGCTCCCGCATGCCGCGTCCACAGATCCGACACATCGCCCTGTTCGCCGACGACACCGAGAAGATGGCGCAGTTCTATCACGACGTCTTCGAGATGGACATCATCCACCGGAGCCCCAACCCCAATGGCCCCGTATTCATCAGTGACGGCTACATCACGGTCGCCATCCTGCAGCACAACGCCGACGGCCAAGCCGTGCGCGGTCTCAACCACATCGGCTTCAAGGTCGAGAGCAACGCGCTGATCGGTGAACGCATGGCGGAAACCGGCGTAGCGGGGCCGCGCAAACGCCCCGCCGACCGCCCCTACGCCGAGCAGCGCGGTCTCGATCCCGAAGGCAACATGTTCGACATCTCGCAGCACGGTTTCGAACGTGTCGAAACCGAAGCCGATCGAACCGCGCAGCCGGCCAAAGAGCCGCTCGGCGCCGCAATACGCTGACCGGTCGCCCGCGCCGCGGCGCATGGCTGGCGAGTACCGGAGCGCTCATCGCGGCAACGAGCGTCGGTACGCGCCGGTGTGCGGACGCGCAAACGCCGCCCGTCGTGCGGATCGCCGGCGGCAGCACCGAGGGCTTGTGCGAAGCGTACTACGCGCAAGAGCTCGGCTTGTTCAAGAGCCGCGGCCTCGGCGTCGACCTGCGCGTGATGGCGAGCGCCGCGCCGATGGCGTCGGCGGTGGCGTCGGGCGATCTGCAGATCGGCACCAACAACGTGTTCTCGGTCGCACAGGCGATCGCGCGGAACATCCCGTTCGTCATCCTCGCCAGCGCCGGCATTCACGACAAACGTTACCCGAACAGCCAGGTCGTCGTGGCCAAGCAGTCGCCGATCACCTCGCCGAAGGAGCTGAGCGGGAAGTCGGTCGGCGTTTCGACGCTGACCGGACTGGAAGCGCTCTCGGTGAAAGCGTTGATCGACCAGAGCGGCGGTGACCTCGCCACCGTCAAGTTCGTCGAGATGGGACCGCTGCTGGTGCCGGAAGCCATCGTTTCGGGACGCATCGACGCCGGCGTGTTGGCCGAACCCGAACTCACGGCCAACAAGGACCGCACGCGCCCGATCGGGAGCGGCGACGATGCTATCGGCCCGCACACGGTGCAGACGGTGTGGTACTGCCTGCGGCCCTGGCTCGACGCGAACGAGGACGCAGCTCGCCGCTTCACCGACGCGATCTATGCCGCCGGCGATTGGGCGACGCGCAATCCTGAGAAAGCAGCGCTGGTGCTGAAGAAGTACATCTCGATCGACGAACCGCGCACGTACGCGCGTTTCGCGCCGAAGCAGGATCTCGCGGGAATCCAAGTCGTCTTCGACGCCGGAGCGAAGTACAAGCTGCTGCCGCCCATCAACGCGGCCGACTACGTTTGGGATGGAAAGTAGCGCCGGCGCGGTGCAAGCACCGATCATCCAAACCGAACGCCTCACGAAAACGTTCGACGCCAAAGGCCGCGGCAAAGTCGAGGCCGTGCGCGGCATCGACCTCACCGTCAACGAGGGCGAGATCTTCGGGCTGCTCGGCCCGAACGGGGCCGGCAAGACGACGATGATGCGGATGCTCTGCACGCTGCTCGTTCCGACGGACGGCCGTGCCACCGTCGTCGGCTGCGATCTGATCGCGGACCAAGCGGCGCTGCGCCGCAACATCGGCTACGTCGGCCAAAAAGGCGGAATGGAAGTGGTCGCCACCGGCCGCGAGAACCTGATGCTGCAAGCGCTGCTCTATAGGATGTCGCGGGCGGAGGCGGCCCGAACGGTCGACGCGCTGATCGAGCGGCTGAAGCTCACCGCGTTTGCCGACCGCACGGCCGACACGTACTCGGGCGGTCAGCGCCGCATCTTCGACCTCGCCGCCGGCGTCGTCAACGCCCCGCGCTTGCTCTTTCTGGACGAACCGACGACCGGGCTCGATCCGCAAAGCCGCTCGCGCGTGTGGGAAGAAGTGAGCAATCTGAACTCCGGCGGCACGAGCATCTTCCTCACTACGCATTATCTCGAAGAAGCCGACGCGCTCTGCAGCCGCGTCGCGATCGTCGACCGCGGCCAAATCGTCGCGCTCGGCACTCCGGCCGAGCTTAAGCGACAGGTCGCCGGCGATCGCTTGACGTTCGGCTATGACAGCGAGGCCGACGTTGCCGCGGCGGCCGCGCTGGTGGACGACGATGCGCTCGTCCTCGAGCAGCGCATCGACGGAACCGCGTTGCAGATCTACGTCCATTCGGGCGACGACGCGCTGCCCGAGCTCATGCGCCGGCTCGGCACCGGCCACGCACCGCCCAAGACCGTCCACCTCGCCCGCCCGACGCTCGACGACGTGTTCATCAAGTTGACGGGCCGCACGCTCGCCGCCGAAAGCGAGACCGCCTAACCGTGCGCGACGCCTACCTGATCGCCAAGAACGAGTTGCTCGTGACGGTGCGCAACCCGTATTGGCTCTTCCACGGGATCGTGCAGCCGATCATCTACCTCGTGCTCTTCGCCCCGCTGCTCAACGGCGTCTCGCACGTGCCGGGATTCCCGGCCAAAAATGCGATCCAGTTTTTCGCGCCGGGACTCTTGATCATGAACGTGCTGTTCAGCGCCGGCTTCGAAGGCTTCACGCTGCAGGACAAGGTCGAGTCGGGATTCCTCGAGCGTTTGCGGGTGACGCCCATCAGCCGTCTCGCGCTGGCCTGGGGGTTCATCCTGCAGTCGTCGGCGACGCTGATCTTTCAGAGCCTCATCCTGATCGCGTGCTCGCTGCTGTTCGGGTTGCGGCTGGACGTGCTCGGCGCCGCGATCCTCTTGTTGCTGATCGTGCTGATCGGCGTGATGATGGCGTCGGTCTCCTTCACCCTCGCGCTGATGACGCGCGAGGGTGGGATCCTCGCGGGCATCACCAACACGTTCATTCTGCCGCTACTCATCCTGTCCGGCGTGATGCTGCCGATCGGCTTCGGCCCGCCGGTGATCCAGACGATTTCGCATCTGGATCCGTTCTTCTATGCGGTGAACGCCGCCCGGGCGCTGGTCAACGGGTTGCTGACCAGCGTTTCGATTCCGGAGGCCTTTGCGGTGTTCGCCGTGTTGTCGGCGATCACGCTGGCGCTGTTCATCCGCTCGATGCGGGAGGCTGTGGCGTAGCTCGGCGCGCGAAGAGCGCGTCGAGCGAGTCCGGGCCGGGGCCGGCGACGAGCAGCACGAGCGCGAACGTCAGCAGCAAGGCCGGGATCTCATAGGAGTCGCGGCCGCCGACGAACGGGCGGCCGTGCAGCATGCCGACGCCGATCACGGCCGTGGCGAGATCGCAAACGATGAAGAACGCGACCACGCGCGTCAGCAGGCCGACAGTGATCGGATAACTGCCGATGCCCTCGGCGAGGGCGACGATCGGTTCGAGGAATTGCGGCGCGCCCGGTAGCGCCGCGTGCAGCCCGGGGCTGTCGTCGAGCCAGTGCAGCGGATCGCCGAGTTTCGGCGCGCCGTGGTAGTGGAGCGCCCACCCGCCGATGACGCGCAAGATCAGCAGCGCGATGCCGGTCCGTACCGTCGTCGCGGGCGCCAGAGCGGCAACCTCGATGCCATCGCCGTTCATCCTGCCCTGCGAAGCTAGGAGATTCCATAGACGGAAGAAATCTGCGTCGGCATGTTAGGTAGACGTAAGGCCTGGTCGCGCCTCCTTGTAGGCGCCTGGCTCGCAACGGTTGTGCTCCTCTCCTCGGGGGGCAACTTCGCCGGGGCTCAGGACGCAACGCCGCGGCTGACGCCGGACCGGATCGTCTCGATCCCAATGAGCGACGGGGTCAAGATCGCGGCGGCGCTCTACCTGCCGCCGAACGCGCACGGGCGCTATCCGGTGCTCTTGGCGGCCTCGGCCTACCGCTTCGACAACGACGCCGTGCCGGCGATGGCGATCTACCCGTTCATGGAACTGGGGCCGGTACGCTACTACACGCAGCACGGCTACATCTACGTCCACATGGACGTGCGCGGCACCGGCCGCTCGGGCGGCACCTACCTCTATCAGTCGGCCCGCGAACAGCGCGATCTCTATGAGGCCGTCGAGTGGATCGCCAAGCAGCCGTGGTCGACCGGAAAGATCGGCGGCGTCGGGCAGTCGTACTATGCGCGCGCACAGTGGTTCATGGGCATCCAGAACCCGCCGCATCTGGCGTGCATCGCGCCGTACGACGGCAACGTCGACACCTATCATGCGTCGGCGTACACGGGCGGAATTCCGGGCGACTATCCGGCCTCATGGTACGAAGGCGTCCGCAGCCAGAACGAATATCCGCGCACGGGGCCGCCGCGCGAGATCACCTTCGACTACACGCTCGCCGCGCAGCAGCACCCGTTGTACGATGCGTTCTGGAAAGAGCGCACCGCGGCCGAGCGGCTGTCCAAGGTCAAGGTGCCGACGTTCTCGATCGGCGTGTGGGGCAAAGTCGATTTGCACCTCAACGGCAACATCGTCGGCTTCCAGCGCGTCGGCGGACCGAAGAAGCTCCTCGTGTTCGGCGGCAGCAACGTCGAACAAGCCGTGGCGGATTACTCGAGCATCGCATTTCACGAGACCTATCTGCGCCCGTTCTACGATTGGTGCCTGAAAGGCGAACAAACATCGTACACGAGCGCGCCGCCGGTGCGCTACGTGCTCACCGGCACGGACAAGATCCTCACCGCCGACGCGTGGCCGCCGGCCGGCATCAGCTACCAGTCGTGGTATCTGAACAACGGTCCCACCGGCAGCGTGGTTTCGCTGAACGACGGCCAGCTCGATACCGCCGCGCCCGACGCGGCGGTTCCGCCGACGATGTTCACCTATCCGAACGCCGGCTGGACGAACGGCGTCGTCGGCCGCGGCCCGGACGGCCGCCCCGATCCGGCGCGCCGCGTGCTGACGTTCGTGACGCCGCCGCTCGACCACGACACGCAGGTCGTCGGCCCGATCGAGCTGATCCTCTACGCCTCGTCGACCAACAACGACACCGACTTCTTCGTCAAACTCTCCGACCAGCAACCGGCGACCGACGAGGAGCAAAAGGCCGGCCTGAACCCGCGCTACAGCATCGTGACCAAAGGCTGGCTGCGCGCGTCGCATCGTGCGCTCGATCCGAAGTGGTCGCTGCCGCACGCGCCGTGGTACAGCGATGCCGCGCTGGCGCCGCTGCATCCGGGCCAAGTCTACCGCTTCGACATCGCCGTGATGCCGACGGCGCATCAGTTCAAGAAGGGCGACCGCATTCGGCTCGAGCTCGCGAACGGCGATTCCGCCGCAACCGACGCGCCGTTCACGCACCGCTACGGTCCGCGCAAGCTGGGCACCGACACGATCTATCACGACGCCCAACATCCCTCGGAGCTGCTGCTGCCGTTACTGCCCGCTGCCCCGTGATTCGTTCGCGGTGCAGGCCGTGATGAGGCGAGCGATCTCGTCCGGCGCCAGCACGTGCATAGCGGCGCCGAGCCGCACCGCTTCGCCCGGCATCCCGAACACGACCGAGCTCTCTTCGTTCTGTGCCGCCGTCACGCCGCCGGCACGTTGCAGGTCGAGCAGACCGGCTGCGCCGTCGCGGCCCATCCCGGTGAGCAGAATGCCCATCGCGTCCGCCCCGAACGAGCGCGCGACGGAGCGCAACAGGTAGTTTCCGGACGGGCGAAAACCCTCGGCGTCCTCATCGCTCGCGAGCACGATGCGGCCGTCCGGCCGGATTCCCATTTGCAGGCCGTCCGGCGCGATGTAGCCGTGCCCGGCTTCGGTGCGCGCGCCGTCCTCGGCCACCGTAACGGTGATGCCGGTGCGCGCGGTGAGCCATGCCGCGAAGCCGGCGATGAAGCCTTCCGACATGTGCTGCACGATCAAGAACGTGGCCGGCGTTAAAGGGCCGGCGCCGGACAGGATGTCCGCGATCACGGGCGGCGCCCCCGTCGAGCCCACCAGCGCAACGACGTGCATGCGGCGGCGCCGTGCGCTGCGCGCGGCCGTCGGGGGCACGCTCGCCGCCGGCGCGGGGCGGCGCGCCGGCCAGCGGCGCACGACCTTCACTTCGGACATCAGCCGCGTCGTGCGTACGAGCTGGGCCGCAACGCGGTCGTGCTCGGCTGACCCGAACGCCGGTGGTTTGCTCACCATCGCAAGCGCCCCGTTCTTGATCGCGTCGAAGGTGAGTTTTTGCTCGCTTTCCACGGGGCTCGCCGTCATCAGGACGATCGGCACGGGCGTGGTTTCCATGATGACCCGCGTGGCCCCGACGCCGTCAAGTTTGGGCATGTTGCAATCCATCAAGATGACGTCGGGGTGAAGGGCCGCGGCTTGCTTCACACCGTCTTCCCCGTCGACCGCGGTGCCGATGATTTCGAACTCGCCGGACTCTTCGAGAATGAAGCTGAGAAACTCGCGTTGCACCGCCGAGTCCTCGACCAACAGCAACCGAATCACGTCAGCCGCCGGACGATGTCGAGATCGAATCGTCCACGACGAGCACGCGCAGCGTGCGCGGTGTCACGGCGGCCGGCGAAGCCCGAGGCGTCGAGCAAGCGCGTGGTTTGTTAGCCCGCCGGAACCGGAGTCGACGTGTCCATCGACGTCGCGCCCTGCGGTTTCTCGGTGAGCCAACCGCGCGAGATGTCGAGCTTGATGCCCAAGAGCGGATCGGTGACGAACGTTTCCGCTTGCCGTCCATCACGCGGCAGCGCATATGCCGGCGGAAGCGCACCGGCTGCGAGCGCTGTGTCGAGACCGGCCTGCACGTCGTCGACGGCAAAACCGAAATGGTGCACGCCGAGCGGCTGGTTGATCGGTAACAGCGCGAGATTGATGTAGCCGTCGGTCAGGAAAATCGACCACTGGCCGCGCGTGTCGTTGTTCTTGTTCCGGAAGACCTCTTCCAGACCGAAGGCCGCCTTGTAGAATTCGGCGCTCTTCTCGGAATCCTCAACCACGATCGCGATGTGACGGATCTTAGCCACAAGCAAACCCTCCTTTGCGGTTCTTTCGCCGAGCCCGCGCCGGTCACCCCGAGCGTAGTGTGGCGTTTGGCACAAATGCGACGATTTCGGCAATTCTACGGCCACGGGTTTCGTTTCATCCCCCAGATGGTTCGCCGCGCGACACGGCGGGTAACCGAACGAGCAACCGCGCGAGCGGCGCACCGTCATCATGCCATCATCAGGGAGACGATCGTGAAACGATCAGCACTACTAACCAAATTCCTGGTGGCCTTCCTCGCAGTCGCGATGCTGTTCACCGCCACGGCCGCACCGAAACCGGCCGGCGCGCAGTCGATCGGCATCAGCGTGAGCTTTGGGCCGCCACCGATTCCGTATTATGTCCAGCCGCCTGCTCCGTATGCGAACATGATCTGGTCGCCCGGATACTGGGCCTACGATCCGGCTGACGGTTATTACTGGGTGCCGGGCACCTGGGTGCCGGCGCCGGAAGTCGGCCTGCTCTGGACGCCCGGCTACTGGGGCTGGAACGGCATCTCGTTCATCTGGACGTCGGGCTACTGGGCGCCGCAAGTCGGCTGGTACGGCGGCGTGGACTACGGCTACGGCTACTACGGCAACGGTTACGTCGGCGGACGCTGGAACCGCAACGTCTTCGTGTACAACACGTCCATCACCAACGTGAATCGCAACGTCATTCGCAACGTCTACAGCGACCCCGGCGTCGCGATGCACTCTTGGAACCGCGTCAGCTATAACGGCGGGCGCGGCGGGATCGGCGCACGTCCGACCGCCGGTCAGCTCGCGGTAGCGCATCAGCGCTACTCCGGCCCGACGACCGTTCAAACGCAGCACGCACGCTATGCCGCAACCAATCGCGCGAGCTTCGCAGCGGTGAATCATGGCCGTCCGGCGACCGCCGCGGTCGCGCGTCCCTACACTGCGGCGTACCGTGCGCCGCAGCGGACCACAGCACCGCAGCGCTATGCCGCTCCGCAGGCGCACTACGCTGCTCCGCAAGCGCACTACGCTGCTCCGCAAGCGCACTACGCTGCTCCGCAGGCGCACTACGCTGCTCCGCAAGCGCACTACGCTGC
>JBEKXE010000051.1:0-26905 GCA_049512335.1 Candidatus Lustribacter sp. | reverse complement strand
TCGCCCTGGTGCTGTTGCTCGCGTTGCTGATCTTGCGGCCGACCGGAATCATCGCCGGCCGCATCCGGCGCCGCGAAGACGTGCGCGACGTCGCGCACAACCAGAGCAGCGTCTCGACCAAGCTCAACCCGACGCAGAGCTGGGTCCTGGCGGTCATCACGCTGGTGCTGCTCGCCGCGGCGCCGCTGCTGCTCAACGCGTTCGGCGGCGGCGGTCTGCTGAGCTCGCTGGTCATCGCCGGGATTTTCTTCATCGCTCTGCTCGGGCTCGACGTGATCTTGGGCTACGGCGGCCAGGTCAGTCTCGGTCATGCCGCGTTCATGGCGATGGGCGGGTACGCCGCGGCGATCAGTTGCGTGAAGTTCGGACTGCCGCCGATCGTCGGCGTGCTGCTGGGGCTCGTGCTCTCGCTGTTCTGCGCGGCGGTGCTCTCGATGGTGACGGTGCGGTTGCGCGGGCACTACATGGCGCTCGCGACGCTGTCGTTCGGCCTGCTGATCGACACGCTGACGGTCGGGCTCAGCGATTGGACCGGCGGTCCCTCCGGCATGACCGGCATCCCGAATTTCTCGATCTTCGGTTACACGTTTGCCGGTCCGGTGGCCAACTACTACCTCGTCTGGGGCGTGGTGATCGTGGGCATCGTGATCCTCATGAACGCGATGCGCTCCGACTTCGGGCGCGTGCTGCGCTCGATCAAGACCGACCAGACGGCGGCGCTGGCGCTGGGCGTCGACGTGCCGCGCTACAAGCTCTATGCGTTCCTGATCGGGGCGGCGTTCGCGTCGATCGCCGGCAGCCTGCTGGCGTTCGACTTCCAGTTTCTCTCGCCCGACATGGTCAGCACGCAGCAGTCGTTCCTGATCATCACGATGCTCGTGATCGGCGGCGAAGGCACGCTCGTGGGCCCGGTGATCGGGGTCGTGCTGCTGACGCTGCTGCCGACGGCCTTCCAGTTCTTGGCGAACTACAAGACGCTGGCGTCGGGGATCTTGCTCGTCACGGCCATGCTGTACTTCCCGAGCGGTCTCTACGGCGGGTTCACCTCGCTGATCCGGCGCTTCACCGGCCCAAGTAGCCCCACGCACGCGCCCTTGCCGGCGGAGCGAGCGGCATGAACGGCACGCAGGACGCGCTGACCGTCACCAGCGTGACGAAGTCGTTCGGCGGCGTGCACGCCGTGGCCGACGTATCGTTCAACGTGCGCGACGGTTCGCTGACCGCTTTGATCGGCCCCAACGGCGCCGGCAAGAGCACGATGTTCAACTTGTTCACCAACCTCTACATTGCCGACTCCGGCACCATCGCGTATTTTGGCCAGAACCTGGCCGGGCTGCGGTCCGACAAGATCGCGCGCCTGGGCTTGATCCGCACGTTCCAGACCGCGCGCGTCTTTGCCGGGATGACGGTGCTCGAAAACGTCCTGGCCGGTGCGCACCTCGGCGTAAAAGCCAACTTCTGGGAGGAGGCGCTGCACCTGCCGCGTGCGACCTCGGAAGAGCGCACGGTGCGCGAGAAGGCCAGACATTTGGTCGACGTGCTCGGCCTCGCCACGGTGGCCGACGATCCGGCCATCAGCCTGCCGCTGGGGCTGCAGAAGCTGCTCGAGATCGCGCGCGCGCTGATGGCCGGCCCGCGCGTCCTCTTGCTCGACGAACCGGCGGCCGGCTTGAACGATACCGAGACCCTGCGGCTGGCCGAGCTCCTGGTGGCGATCAACGCCGCCGGGGTGACGATGGTCGTGGTCGAGCACAACATGTCGCTCGTCATGTCGATCTCGCAGGACATCGTCGTGCTCGACGCCGGCCGCGTGATCGCGCGCGGCACCCCGGCGGAGGTGCAGAGCGACGAGCGCGTGATCGAAGCGTACGTCGGGCGGGCCGCGGACACGGTGGCCAACTGATGGCGAACATGCTCGACATTCGAGATCTCTCGGCCGGCTACGGCGCGGCGCTGGTGCTGCACGGCGTCTCGCTGCGCGTGGCGGAGGGCGAGATGGTCGCGCTGGTCGGCGCCAACGGCGCCGGCAAGACGACGTTGCTGAAGACGATCTCCGGTCTCGTGACGCCGCGTTCCGGCAGCGCCGAGCTGGCCGGGAAGCCGCTTTCGGGCCTGTCGTCGGTGGCGCGCGTGCAATTGGGCTTGGCCCACGTGCCGGAAGGCCGGCAGATCTTCGGCGATCTGACCGTTTGCGAGAACCTCGAGATCGGCGCCTACACGCAGCTGGGCCATCTTTCGAGCGACGAAGTGGCGCGGCGCTGCGCCGACGTCTACCGCATCTTCCCGATTCTCAAAGAGCGCGAGCTCCAACCGGCCGGCGGCCTGTCGGGCGGTCAGCAGCAGATGCTCGCCATCGGGCGCGGCTTGATGCTCAAGCCGAAGCTGTTGCTGCTCGACGAGCCGTCGCTGGGTCTCTCGCCGATTCTCGTGACCGAGATCTTCCGCATCCTGGCGACGCTGCGCGAAACGGGCTGCTCGATTCTGCTCTCCGAGCAGAACGCGCGCTTGAGCCTCGCGATCGCCGATCGCGGCTACGTGATCGAGACCGGCAAGATCGTGCGCGAGGGCTCGGGCGCGGAACTGCTCGCCAGCTCCGATATCATGGAGCGCTACTTGGGCGTCGGCACGTCGTCGATCGATCTCGCCCACGATCCGGCCAAGGACGAGATGACCCGCAAGCTGCGCGACATCGTCGGCGTCGCGGCGGGCTAGCGGTGCTCTGGCTCGATCTGCTGGGCGCCGAGGTTCGCTACTATGATGCCGGCGGCGTGCGCACGCGCAGCATTCAAGCCGGCAGCGGGATGCCGCTGGTCATGCTGCACGGCGGCGGCGGCCACGCCGAGACGTACGCCAAGAACATCATCCCGCTGAGCGCCGATTTCGACGCACGCGCGATCGACTATTACGGCCACGGCCTGACCGGCGGCGACGGCCGCCCGCCGACCATGGACGTGCTCGTCCGGCATTTCATCGACTACTTGGATGCCGCCGGCATCGAACGCGCACATTTAGTCGGTGAATCGCTCGGTGGCGCGCTTGCCGCGTGGACCGCGATCGAGCATCCCGAACGCGTCGGCAAACTGGTCTACTGCGTCGGCGCGTGGTTGAAGATCCCGGACGTGGACCCCGAAGCGCAGCGCGCGACCGACGCCGGCCTCGGCGAGTTCCGCCGCCTCAACGAGCAGTTCGCTGCCAACCCCTCGCGCGAGAACATCCGGCTTCGGCTGCGCTGGCTCTTTCACAAACCCGACCGCGACCTGACCGACGAGTTGGTCGATCTGCGCTGGGCGCTCTACGAGCACGCGCTCGGCCGGCAAGGCACGGCCGGGGAGGAGCGCCGGGCATCGCATATGCTCACGCCCGAAAACCTCGCCCGGATCACGGTGCCGACGCTGTTCTTGTGGACCGACCACAACCCGTCGCAGCACCTCGGGATCGCGAAAAAGGCGATGACGTACGTACCCGATGCCGAGTGGGCGCTCATGGAAGACTCGGGCCACTGGCCGCAGTGGGAACACCCCGAAATCTTCAACGAGATCGTCACGGAGTTTCTGAAGAAATAGCCCCGCGCCGTCCTGACACGGCGGGGGCTAGAAGAAGGTCGTCAGGCCTTTCGCCAGCAGCACGCTCTGATCGAGGAAGATGCTGCGGTGCGCGATTTGCAGCGTTGCGCCGCGGCGCAGCACGTCGACGCGCTTGCCCATGAAGAAGTTGACCTCGCTGTCCTGGCGGAGCTGCGAGACGATGAAGCGGCAGTGGACGGTCAGTTCGTCGCCGCGGATCTCGGCGATGTTGACGTTGGTGATCGCGTGGGTCGTGCGTGAACGCGGCTCTTCGGCCCAATGGTCGCCGCCAACGATCTGCTGGACGCGTTTCGCGAGGTCGTCTTTGCCCTCGTCGAACCAGTTCGCGTCGGTGCGTTCGCGGGTGTACTCGTGGTCGGGGCGGTCGAACGCGACGTTGCGGGCGATCGGCATCCAATACCGCACATCTCCGGCGAGCAGGTCGAGCCACTCGCTGAAACGGCGGTCGTCGAGCAGCTCCGCTTCTCTGGTGTAGAACGCTTCGACCTCACGCTGCAGCAGCAGCTGCGCGAGCTGCGACTCGGTGATGCTCGCTTGGGCGCTCACGCTGACATCAACTCGTTCCAACGCGTGTAGAACGCGCGCTGGTTGTGCTCCGAAACGCCGGCCACGACCATCGCGTCGGCGCCGAGCCAGGGCTCGGGCCAGGCACGGTGTGCGTCGGCGGGGCTCAGCTGGTAGTTGAACGGATAGCGCCGCGACCACACGCCGCTCGTGCCGCGCTGGGAGGCCGTCCAATTCTCCATGTCGTCCTGTTCGGTCATCCCGGACGGGCCGGCATAGCGCATGTAGAAGTGCCGCAGCGTGTCCTTGACGATCTGCGGGGCGTTGCGTGGTACGAACAGCCAGCGCCAGACTTCGGTCTCGTGCGCGCTGACCGGAATCCAGACGCCGATCGTCGTGCGCCCGCCGGTGTTGTAGTGCATGTTCGGAAAGACGATCCCGCCGCGGCTGAAGAGACGTGCCCGGTCGCCCAAACGCTTTTGACGCGCTTCGTGGCACTTGCGGTAGTAGTCGTCGACCTCCGGCACGGCGGCCCACATCGACTCGTAGGGTGAAAGCTTCTCGTAGAGGTTGACGCGCACGGTGTGCCCGCCGGGATGCGCGACGTTGAGAAAGGTGAACGGCGCCTTGACGGCCGCGAACGGATGCCGTTCGGCTTTGCCGCTCAAGCTGATGTTCAGCCGGTTGACCGAGAGGTGCGTCGGATAGTGCGAGTGGTCGCCCGAGAAGTTCTCGGCGCCGAACTTCCAATTGCTCGCCATCTTCCATTTGACGATGCCGCCGATGACCTCGTAGCCGTCGTCCTCGCCGTCGGGGCCCTGCAGCAAGTCGCGCAGATAGAGTGCCATGTCACCGAGGTACTCTTCGAGCGAGGGTGCGCCGGGGTCGAACGTCGCCCAAATGGAGCCGTAGAAGACCTCCGTGCGCGCCCGGATCAAGCCCCACTGCGAGCGATCGAGCCCGCCGCGGTAGCCTTCGTTCAATTTCGGTACGCCGGTCAAGCCGCCGCCGAGATCGTAAGACCAGCCGTGATACGAGCACGTGAAGACGCTGGCGTTGCCGTCGTCGTAACGGCACACCGGCATCCCGCGGTGGCGGCAGCTGTTGAGCAGCACGTTGATCGCCCCGCCCCGCTCGCGCGTGACGATGACCGATTCCTGACCGACGCGTGAGAGCACGAAGTCACCGTCGGCGGCGAGTTGGCTCGTGTGCCCGACGAAGGCCCACGACGGCGCGAACACGCGCTCGAGCTCCTTGGCGAAGAGCGTTTCGCTGGAAAAGATTTCACGGCTCACGATGCCGTCGGCCGGATCGCCGGCGACGCCGTCCCGCCGTTCGCGAATGCTCATCTCTGTGGGTCCTTCCCGGGAGGGGGTGAAATAATATTATGGCAATATAGCATTATTGGCAAGCCGGCGGACACGCTCGCTCTGGCCCTGCTTGCTATCGCTGCCGGGGAAATGAAGAGGGACGTATGATTGCTTGTCTGTCGCCCAACGGCCAGAACCTCTGCCACGGAAACGAGCCGCCGGCCCGGCTGCTCGTCGCGACGATTCGCGGCGTTAACCTGATCGAACGCCAACGCCCCGGGGCGCCGTGGACCGACCGCGGCCGCACGCTCGACGGTCACCATTGCGGTTCGTTGATGATCGAGCCGCAGCGCGGCGGCGTCTTCGCCGGCATGCACGACGGCGGCTTGTATTTCAGCGCCGACGGCGGCGAAACGTGGGAGCTGCGCGCGAACGGGTTGGCGACCGAGAACGTGTTCTCGATCGCGTACGCGCACCGCCGCGACGGCGTCGCGCTCTACGTGGGTTCGGAGCCGGCCACGATCTTTCGCAGCGACGACTACGGACTCAGCTGGCGCGAGCTGCCCGGCATCAAAGGCGCGCCGGGCTGCGATAAGTGGGTCTTCCCCTCGCCGCCGCACCAGGCCCACACCAAGACCTTGACCGTCGATCCGCGCAATCCCGACGTCATCTACGCCGGCGTCGAACAAGGCGCGCTCTTCAAGACGACCGACGCCGGCGCGACCTGGCGCGAGATCGACGATTTCTCGAAACCGACGGATTGGACGTATCGCGACGTCCACCTCGTCACCGTGCACCCCGATGACTCGAACGAGCTGTTCCTCACCACCGGCATGGGCATCTATCACAGCTTCGACGCCGGCGATACCTGGCGGCTCGAGATCGACAACAGTTTCCGGATCGGCTATCCCGATCATTTCATCATCTCGCCGCTCGACGGCAACACGATCTTCGTCACCGGCGCGGCGAAGGATCCCGGTGAGTGGCGCACGACCCACCACGCCGACGCGACGATCATGAAGAGCCGTGACCGCGGCCGCAACTGGACCGACGCGAGCGCCGGCATTCCCGACGACCGGCGGCCGAACATCGAGGCGATGAGCCTCGCCGCTTATCCCGGCGGCTTCACCCTGTTCGCCGGCAACACCGACGGCGTGGTGTTCGCCAGCGAGGACGAAGCACAACACTGGACGCGCGTGGCCGGCGACCTGGCGCCGGTGTCGAAGGGCCGGCATTACCGCAACCTGCAACTCGCCTAGCAGCCGGACGGTTTGGTCGCTTCATGAACGACGTCACAGAACCGAAGCCCTCCGTCGCACAGATCGTCGCGCTCAAGCAGCAGCGCGCGGTCGACGAACACAGTCTGCGTTCGCTCTTCCTCGAGGCCCGCACCGCCAACGGGTTTCTCGACGCGCCGGTCCCGCGCGAGTTGCTCGAGCGGATCGTGGAAATCGCCGAGATCGGCCCGACCAGCGCGAACTCGCTTCCCGCGCGCTACGTGTTCGTGCAGTCGCCCGCAGCGAAGGAACGGTTAAAGCCCTGCGTCGGCCCGTCGAACCAAGCGAAAACGATGGCCGCCCCGGCCACGGCGATTTTCGCCGCGGACTTGAAGTTCTACGAGAATTTTCCGCGCACGTTCCCGACGCGGCCGGAGATGCGCGAGCGCACGGCCGCCAATCCGCTCGAGCAAGTGCGCGAGTTCGCGCGCGACAACGCGCTCTTGCAGATGGGCTACTTCATCCTCGCCGCGCGCGCGTTGGGACTCGACTGCGGACCGATGGCGGGCTTCGACCGGGCCAAGACGGACGCCGAGTTCTTTCCCGACGGCCGGTTCATCTCGATCTTCCTGATCAACATCGGCTACGGCGACGACACGAAGTACTTCCCGCGCCTGCCGCGGCTCGAGACCGCGGAGATCGCGACGTTCCTCTAGTTCAGGGCCGGTAGATCAACTGGTCGGCGGGGAACGTCGCCGGCAGCCCGCCGTAGCGGGCCACGAGATCGATCACCGGTTGCATCTCGGCCGTGACGAACTGCGGCGCGTAGTCGACGCGCAGCATCGTCGCGGCGACGGCCGGGTCCATCTTGCCGTACTTCGCGAGGATCGCGCCGCTCTGCGGTTTGTGCGTGTTGGCCCACTGGGCCGTGCGCGCGATGACTTGGGCGAAGCGTTTGGCGAGATCGGGGTGCGCCGCGGCCCACTGGGTGGTGGAGAACCAGCAGCCGATGATGTAGCGCGTACCGATCGCATCGTAGGCGTCGGCGAGGATCCGGGCGGCGGGCTTGGCTTGAGCGATGAACGGGTCGGCGACGATCGCGGCATCGATGCGATTTGCGCCCAGCGCCTCGATGATCTGCGGGAAGGTCATTTCGACGAATTTCACGGTTGACGAATCCCCGCCGTTCTTGTCCATCCACCATTCCGGCGCGTACTGGGTGATCGTCTTGAGGCCGTTGACCCCGAACGTCTTGCCGTTGAGGTCGCGCGCCGTCTTGACGGGCGAGTCTTTCGGCACCATCAGCACCGAGGTCGGAATGCTGGCGGTGTACAGGCTGCCGGGCGCGAGCAACGTCACCGGGACGTTGTGTTTGAAGGCCACGGCGATCGAGATCAGGTTGGAGAAGCCGACGTCGACCGAACCGCCGGCGACGGCCGCCAGGATCGCGGCTCCGCTGGGAATCGAGTCGACTTGCGCGTCGATTCCGGCGTCGCGAAAATAGCCGAGGTCGTACGCGTAATATGCTTCGGCGCCGGCATCGAGCGGGATCGACGCGATGTGCAGCGGGTCGTTCGCCCAAGCCCGTGCGGGTGCGAGGGCGGCGGTGACGCCGGCCCCGAGGCCGGTGAGGACGCTGCGGCGATCAGGCATGTTATACGCTCCGTAGTGCGGCCGCGACGCGGTCCGGGGTGAAGGGGACTTCGCGCAACCGGATGCCGGCAGCGTCGTGAATGGCGTTGCCGATCGCCGGCGCGATGACCGTCGTCGTCGCCTCGCCGGCACCGAGGATCGGTTCGTGCGGCCGGTCGATCAATGCGATCTTCACGTCCGGCATCTCGCTGAAGCGCACGATCGGATAGCTGTGCCAGTCGAGGCTCGTCACGCCGCTCGAATTGAACGCGACCGCTTCTTTGAGCGTGCGGCTCAACGCCTGGATCGCGTTGCCTTCGATCTGGTTGCGCAGTCCGTCGGGATTGACGATCAGACCGCAATCGTGCGCGATCGCCAGCCGCTCGACGCGCACGCCGCCGGTTTTGCGATCGACGGCCACGTCGGCGATGCACCCCACGTAGGCTTCGGTATTCTCATAGCGCACGAACGAGATGCCGCGTCCACGCAGCGTCGCCGCGGTGCGATCGACGCCGGCCGCCGCCGGCCGCGCTTGCCATGCGCCGAGCTTTTCCAACGCCGCGAGCAAGTCGAGCGCGCGCTGATCGTTGGCCAGGTGCGCGCGGCGGAACGCGAGCGGATCGGCCTTCGCGGCTGCGGCGAGTTCGTCCATGAACGACTCGTTGGCAAACGTGTTCTGGGTGCCGCCGAGGCCGCGCATCGCCGACGAGCGCAAGATGCCGCCGCGCAGGTTATGCATCGTGACCCGGTAGTTCGGGAGTTGATAGTTGACCTTGGCGTCGCGGTCGCCGCCGACGAAGCCGACCGGGGCCGCCGGCACGTCGATCAGTTGCCCGGCGAGCAGGTTCCCCTCGTTGCCTTGCGGCCGCGTCGAATGCGAGGGCGACCACACGTCGCTGCGCCAAGCGGCGACGTGCGTTCCGGTGGCGTCGAGGGCGGCGCTGTGCGCGATCACCATCGCCGGACCCTTCGGATCCCAGCCGTGTTCCTGATCGCGCATCCACTGCACGCGTACCGGTGCGCCGACGGCTTGCGATAACAGCGCCGCGTCGGCGGCCGCGTCGTCCGATCCGTTGTGCCCGTAGCAGCCCGAGCCTTCGACGTATTTCACACGTACCGCCGCGTTCGGCAGCGCCAGCAGTTGCGCGAGCGCCGAGCGTAAGAAGAAGATCCCTTGCGTCGACGACCAGATCGTCGCGCGGCCGTCGCGCACGTCGGCAATCGCGCACGACGGTCCGATCGAAGCGTGCGTTTGATACGGCCACACGTACGTCGCGTTGATCGACGTCGCGCCGAGCGCCGACACGTCGCCGGTGTCGACGATCGCTTTCATCGTCAGCGCCGGCACGGCTTGGACGGCCGCGGCGAGATCGGCGACCGGCGCGAGGCCGCCGCCGCTCCAGGTCACCTTCAACTGCCGCATGGCCTGGATCGCGGTCCACTCCGTCGGCGCGACGACGCCGAGGAACGCATCGCGCTTCACGATGCGCACGCCGCGCAGATGTGCGATCGAGCCCTCATCGACGCTCGCGACCGTCGCGCCGACCGGCGCCGGCCGAATCACGCGGCCGTGCAGCATCCCGGGCACGCGCAGGTTGTGCAAATACGCGTACGTGCCGAACACCTTGCCCGGCAGGTCGACGCGGGGGATCGGCCGCCCGACGACGCGGTAGGCGTCGGGATCTTTCACCTTGGTTGCCGTCGCGATCGTGCGGTGCAACGCTTGGCCGCCGACGAGTTGCGCGTAGCTGGCGCGCCGCTGCTCGCCGCGCACGCTGACGATGCCGTTGGCGGTGACGAGCCGTTCGGCCGGGACGCCGAAGCGTGCGGCGGCGAGATCGAGGACCGCCAAACGCGCTTCCGCGGCCGCTTGACGCACGGGAATTGCTCCGGTGCTCAACGAGGCGCTGCCTGCGGTGTAGCCTTGGTCGGGCGTGTCGCTGGTATCCGCGTCAGGCACCCGCACGCTCGCGAACGGCACGTCCAACTCGTCGGCGACGATCTGGGCGATCGCGGTTGCGATGCCGGTGCCGAGTTCGACCTTCCCGAAATGCACGGTCACCGTGCCGGCGCGGTCGATTCCGAGCCAACCGTCGACGGCGCTCGGCAGGCCGGTGCCGCCGACCGGATTGGTTTCGGGCACCGACGGTCCGGCGGGCTTCGTCGGCGAGGGCTGCGCGAATGCCGTAGCCGGCAGCGCGAAGGCGACGACGATGCCGCCGCCGCGCGCGAGAAAGGTGCGACGGGCGAGCATCACGCGTGCATTCCGGCGGCGCGCTTCACCGCGCGCACGACGCGCAGGTGCGTTCCGCACCGGCACAGATTGCCGTCGAGCGCTTGACGGATCTGCGCGTCGGAGGGTTTCGGGCGCTGCTCGAGCAGCGCGGCGGCGGCCACGACCATCCCCGCGGTGCAGTAGCCGCACTGCGCCGCTTGCTCCGCAACGAACGCGGCCTGCACCGGATGCGGCTTGCCCGGCGTGCCCAAACCCTCGATGGTGGTCACCGGTGCATCGACGGCGGCAACCGGCAGCACGCACGAACGCGTGGCCCGGCCCTTCACGATGACCGTGCAAGCCCCGCATTGCGCGAGGCCGCAGCCGAACTTCGGACCGTGCAGCGAGAGCTCGTCGCGCAAGACGTAGAGCAGCGGCGTATCGGGTGTGGCGCGCACGTCGTGCGTGCGGCCGTTCACGGTGATTCTGATGCTCAAGACATGCTCCCAGCGCCCGAAAGAAAGCTTCAGGCTGCCTTCTAGGACGCTTGCAACGCTTCCGGCCGAAAAGGGGTCGAAAGGCCGGGGGAAAACTCCCTCCGGTCCACCCGGGGCGAAGCCCAACGGACTCGAAGCGCGATAGCGCATCAACTGTGGCGGACGCCGTGGCTCGGTAGCTCAGCGGTAGAGCGGGGGACTCATAAGCCCTAGGTCGTAGGTTCAAATCCTACCCGAGTCAATTTTCTCGAGGTACCTCTATGTCGACGATCCCCTGCGATTTCTGCCCGCATCCGGTTGACCGGGCGCAAATGGAAGAAATCGAAATTTCGCATTACGTTCCGGACAGCTCGGGGGACGATCTCGCTTACGCGCGCACCTATTTCTTCGGTCACCCCGATTGCGTGCGCAAGTTCTACCGCGGCCTCGTCGACCACAAACTGGATCTCTTCAAACACATCCCGACATCTGCGCCAGCACAAGGCCCCGACGACAAAGGCGTAGCATAGGCAGAGTCTTGCGGCTCGGTCCCCGGGAAAACACTCCGCGTGGGTAATCGTGAGGGACCGAACGCCAAGAATTCGCTTGAAGCGAATTCAGCTCCCGTGGCACAATTGGATAGCGCGTCGCCCTCCGAAGGCGAAGGTTGCCCGTTCGAGCCGGGCCGGGAGCACCATTTTTACGCCGACGACGAGTCGGGCATGCGCACGGCGATGCTGTGCGCCCAGCGTGCGGCGGCGGCGGGCGACGTGCCGATCGGCGCGCTGCTGCACGTCGACGGCTGGATGTTCGAAGGCTGGAACGAGAAGGAAGCGCGACCCGATCCGACCGCGCACGCGGAGATGATCGTGCTCGCGCAGGCCGCCCGCGTGCTCGGGCGCTGGCGCATCGGCGGCACGCTCTACGTCACCAAAGAGCCGTGCGCGATGTGCGCCGGCGCGATCGCTGCCGCGCGCATCGAACGTCTGGTGTTCGGCTGCTCCGACCCGAAGGGCGGCGCGGCGGGCGGCGTGATCGATCTGCTCGCCTCGCCCGTGCTCAACCACTGCGTTGCGGTGACGAGCGGCGTGCTGGCCGCGGAGACGGGCGCGCAACTGCGCGCATTCTTCGCCGCGCGCCGCG
The DNA here is from genome assembly GCA_049512335.1 of Candidatus Lustribacter sp. Lineage (GTDB taxonomy): Bacteria > Vulcanimicrobiota > Vulcanimicrobiia > Vulcanimicrobiales > Vulcanimicrobiaceae > Lustribacter. The sequence goes on along the minus strand of JBEKXE010000051.1, from coordinate 14,824 downwards.
CGCACGCAAGCGAGGATGCCGGATAAGGAAAGGGGGAGATTCGAACTCCCGGTCCCCGCAAAGGGACTCCTGATTTCGAGTCAGGTGCAATCGACCACTCTGCCACCTTTCCAAATGGTCGACTGCCCTGATTCGCAGGCCCCATCCGTGGGCCTTTTTTATCGCAGGCGCGGGTCGGCGGGCGTGGCCGGGAAGGTGAATGCGCTGTAGGTTGCTTCGGTCGTGAAGGTGGTCTGGCCGAGGTGAAACAGAGCGACGAGCGTCCGGCTGTAGCGCGCGTGGCCGACGACCCAGTGGTTGTCGACCGTCGTGTAGTCGATCGAAAAGGTGGTCGTCGGTCCGCCGTACACGATGCGCGTCGGCAGGTTGGTGGCGGTATCGACGTAGACGTCGGTCAGGTAGAAGCTCGAGTCGTTGCCGCGCGTGAGCGCCGGCAGCGCGTGCATAACGATGTGGGCGATGCGGTCGCTCGAATCGGGGGCATACTCGGCGTAGTAGTTGCGCAGCGTGGTCACGACGACCGTGACGTCGGCGCTCGACGGCACCGGCTCGCCGAATTGCAGCGGTTGCGGCGGCAAGTTGGGCGCCGGCGGGAGCATCGTCACTGCGGTCAGCGGGTTGTGCTGGCGGATCGGATCGCCCAGCCGAAAGTCGATCTTAAAATAGCTTAAGGCGTCGAACGACGGCGGGACGGGAAACGCGTCGCCGAGCTGATTTTGGCCGCGCGGCAGATCCTGCAGCACGGCGAGGTTGTCGCGCGTGCGCATCTCGACCGCGCGTTCGATCCGGCGCGATTGCTTGAGCGCCGGCACCTCGACGTCGACGTCGACACGGTAGGCGATGTACGGCGGCTGCTGCTGCCACGCGGCGAACGCCGCGTTGGCAACGGTACGGAACTCGGCGTCGGCCGTCAGCACGGGAGGACGAAGCGAGCCGCAGAAGGTTGGGCGGTCATGTTGTTCCGGTTCGTCATCGCGGCTCGGGTTCTTTGAAGATGGCGTACACGGCAAAGGACTTTTCCTCTTTCACGGTCGGCGACACGGTGACGTTTTCGAAGACCATCGGCGAAGCCGACGTCGTGCTCTTTGCCGGTGTGAGCGGCGATCAGTACCCGTTGCACGTCGATGCGGAGTACGCCAAGCGCAGCCGCTTCGGGCAACGCGTCGCGCACGGGATGCTCAGCGCGAGCCTGTTGTCGACCGTTGCCGGCCTGATGCTCGGCACGCCGGGCGGAATCTACGTCGAGCAAACGCTCCGGTTCCGGCGGCCGGTTTTTCTGGGCGATACCCTGACGGCGCGCTCGGAGCTGGTCGAAATCGACCAGGCGAAGCGCCGGCTTCATTGCGCGACGACCATCGTCAACCAGCATGGCGAGACCGTCATCGAGGGTGCTGCGATCTTGCAGAAGGACGAATGATGCGCGGGCGTCGTTCGTTGACGGCCCTCGCGTGCGCCGCCGCGCTGGCGTATGCCGCGCGTCCGGCCGCCGCGCAGATCTTTCCGCCCCCGACGCCGTCGCCGGCACCGTCCGCCTCGCCGGGCGCCGCGCCGGCGCCGTCGCCGCGGCCGGGAGCGGTGACGCTCGACGCCGCCGCGCACGTGACGTTCGTTTCGCAAAACACGAACGGTTTCGGACAGCTCGGTTTGTCCGAAGGGCCGGCGTTCATCGCCGGTACGTCGCCGGCGGCGCCGTTGACGCCGTACGACACGTTTTCGAGCGCGCCGATGACGCCGGGCGACGCGCTCGAATCGGCGCTGTACCTTACGCCGGCGTATCACGGCACGTTCTTCGACGTCGCCGCGACGGTGGGGATCGGCTACGTCGACGGCAGCACGACCAACGCCACGTACTGGGGTGAATCGCTGATCCCACCGCTCAACCCGCACCTCGGTTCGCAGATGCTCGGTTACGGCATCGCGTTTCCCACCGCGCCCGGTCAGGATGACGGCAGCGGTTTCGTGGCGTCGGTGCTGAGCGGGTCGATCGCCAGTAAGGACGGGAAGCTGCGTCTGCGCGGCGGCTGGTTCGATTTGACGCAGAGCGACGGTTTCGTCTTCACGCAGCCCGCGTACCAGAGCGCGATCCCCTCGCTCGCCGTGTTGCCGGCCGAATCGGCCGGTAACGGCCCGCCGACCGCCGACTGGTGGCCGCTCGACGCCGGCGTGTATCCGCTGCACGGCGTCGACTTCACCGGCGCTCACGATCTCGGCACGCTCGAGCTGACCGACGCCGCGCTGCCGTCGCTGCCGGGGACGAGCGCGCGCTTGATGCAGGGTTCGTTCGTCATCGATCACGGTGAGGGCACGCGCTACTCGATCGACGTTTCGCACGTCACGACCGGCGGCGCGCCGGTGCCGACCACGATCCTGTTCGCGTCGGGCATGCCGGTGCTCAGCTCGCAGGGTTTGCTGCCGTTCGGTACCATCGGCGGACAACGTTCGACGATCTACGGCTTGCGGGCGGCGTTCCATCTCTTCGGGCTCGCCGACGGGCTGGTCGAATACGGACATTCCGATTACGATGCCGACGGCACGGCGCTCCCGGGCAGCGGCAAGCCGGGCAATTATTACCATGCCGGCATCACGAAGTCGGTCCGTCGTGCGACCGCGTCGTTCGATTTCTACCGCAACGAACCGTACTACGCGACCGCGATCATGCCGTACGGCACGCCCGAGAACGTCTGGTCGGTCGCGTGGTCGTGGCCGGGTCAGTGGCTGAAATCGAACTACCAGTTGATCGGCAACTACCCGGTCAACGTCGACCGTCAAGGGTATCGCATCAAGTACCAGCTCAACAACGGACCGCTCGAGATCCACGCCTCGTACGCGAACTTCGGCCAGCTCGTTCCGATCACGTTCTCGAACGCGCAACAGACCGGCTTCGTGGACGGATTCTTTCTTCCCCAAGCCGACGACGCCGCGACGCTGGGCCGTCAGAACCAGTACGCGCTGTGGGCGACGTGGCACGCCGGCGTGGCGGACGTCACGCTCGATTGGGTCGAAGATGCGATCCGGCGCAATGCCGATCTCGGCCATCCGCTGGATTTCGTCTCCTACGTGACGCCGGAATACACGGGCTATCTCTCGCGCGCGTTGACGCCGTACGCGCTCGTCTCGCTCGGTTACGCGCAGTACTTCATGGACGGCGAGTTCAGCAGCGAGGTCGAGAACGTGGACTTCGGCCAGCGCCAAGTCTTCGCGGGCGCCGAGCTGCGTGAATCGGCGCACACGTCGACGCTGATCTCGCTTCGGCGTTCGGTGTTTGCCGGCTTCGCCACCGTGCCCGGGGTGCCGCCGCCGGACTTCACCGGCACGCTCGTGATCGTGGAGCAGCGAATCAAACTGTAGCCGCCCGGGCACTGCGCGGTCCATGCCGGCTTTGCGCATCGTCGTCGCCGAAGACGACGCCGCGATCTCCGAATTGCTCGTCCATCATCTCACGCACGAAGGGTTTCGCTGCACGCAGACGCGCGACGGGCCCTCGACGCTGCGGGCGATCCGTTCCGGCACCGATCTGCTGGTCCTCGACGTCGGCTTACCGGTCGTCGACGGATTCGACGTCGTGCGCACGCTGCGCCGCGAAGGCCGCGGGCTGCCGGTCGTGATGGTGACGGCCCGCAGCGACGAAGTCGACCGGGTGATCGGGCTCGAGCTCGGCGCCGACGATTACGTGGTCAAGCCGTTTTCGCCGCGCGAGCTGATCGCACGCGTGCGCGCGCTGGCGCGGCGCGGCGGGATGACCGCCGACGCGGCGCCGGCGCTGTTGCGCTTCGACCGGCTCGAAGTCGACGAGGCCGCGCGCGAGGCGCGCGTGGACGGGCGCGACGTCGCGCTCAAGCCGCGCGAGTTCGCGCTGTTGCTGCAGCTCGCGAGCAATCCGGGCGTGGCCTTTTCCCGCACCGCGCTGCTGCAAACCGTCTGGGGCTTCGACTTCGACGGTGACGAGCGCACGGTCGACGTTCACGTGCGGCGGCTGCGCGCCAAACTCGAGGAAGAAGCGGGATTGCCGCGCCTGGTGCAGACGATTCACGGCTTCGGTTACAAGTTTGCACGTAGCTGAGGTCGATGCGCGCCTCAAAGAATCGGGCAGCGACGGCGTTCCGCTGCTCGTCTTTCGGTTGCCCGCTCTCGAGCGGACGGCGTGGCGCCGCGGTTTGCGCGCGGCGCGTTCGATCGAGCGCCGGGCGAGCGATGCGTTCGCCGCCGCGGCGGCGCGGATCTTGCGTTTGGACGACCTGATCGCGCACGACCGCGGCACCGACGCGTTCGTCGCGGCGCTGGTCGCGCCGACGCGCGATGGTCACCGCCGGCCCGCGCCGGTCGACGTGCGCAGCGCGCTGGCGCGCATCGGTGCGACGATGGAGGGGCTCACCGAGCTCGAGGTCGAGACCGGTTGGACGCGCTACGACGCGCAGAGCGGGCCGGGGATCGAGGCCGCGATCGCCCGCGCGCTGGTGCGCGGCGCGCAAGAGCGCGAACGCTACGCGTTCTTTTCGGCGATCGGCCACGAGCTGCGCACGCCGCTGGCCTCGATTCGCGGCTATCTCGAGACGCTGCTGGCCGACGATGCCGACCGCGCGACGCGCCGGCGCTTCGTGCGCATCGCGCACGGCGAATCGCTGCGCTTGGGACGTTTGCTCGACGGGATGTTCGAGATTTCACTGCTCGACCTCTCGGCGACGTTCTCCGGAGCGGACAGCGCTTCACTCGACGAGGCGCTGTGCGGCGCCATCGACGCCACGACGGCGCCGGCCGCGGCGCACGGAACCTGCGTGCACGTCGCCGCGTTCGTTCCGGCAACGGTTGCCATCGACGGCGACCGGCTGTTGCTGGTCCTGATCAACGTCTTGGCCAATGCGATCAAGCACGGCCGCCGCGGCGGCCAGGTCGCGGTCGCCGTGCAACCGGAGTCGCCGCGCGCGGTGACGGTGCTCGTCGACGATGACGGTCCGGGCATCCCGCCGGCGGAACGCGAACGCATCTTCGCACTGGGCGAGCGGGGCGGCACCCCGGCGGACGGCTCGGGGATCGGCCTCGCCCTCGTGCGCATGATCCTCGAACGCGCCGGCGGCCGGGTCGAGGTTCGCGACAGCCCGCTCGGCGGGGCGCGCTTCGCGCTGACCCTGCCGCGCGCGGAGCTGCCGGCCTAACGCAACGGCGAGCCGCCTTTGGGCGTTATGCGTACCATGGGAACGGACTTTCGGAGCGGCCGTGATTTTCCACGCCGTGCACGGTACGAGCTCGACGGCTTCCTCTGGCTCGCACGCGTTTTCGACAAGGCTCGTGCCGCGCAGAACGATACGCTCCACGACTACCTCTATCCGTGCCCGATGGACCGGGGCGTGTTCGACCGCTGGGGCATCACCTCGCGGATGTTCGATGCCGCCCTCGATTCGTGTGAAAGCGACGAGGAGATCGTGGCCTGGGTTCGCGCTCGCGTAACCGACGACCGGCGGGACGATGCGAATCGTTGGCTGCTCGAAGAGCGCGTCGCCAACCTCGACCGCCTCGACGCGGAAGAAGGCGTCGTCGCCGTCTGACGTTCCGCGCGTGCTCGTCGCGCCGGACAAATTCAAGGGCAGCTGCACGGCTCGCGAAGCCGCGGACGCGATCGTCCAAGGACTGCGCGACGCCTGGGGCGAGGGGTTCGCCGGCACCGTGCTGCCGCTGGCCGACGGGGGTGACGGCACCGTCGCCGCGTTCCTCGACGGCGGTGCCGAGCCGCAGCACGCGCGCGTCGTCGACGCGCTCGGGGCGCCCGTCGAGGTAACGTATGCACGGTCGGGTTCGACCGCGATCCTCGAAATGGCGGCGGCGTCGGGGCTGGCCGCGCTGCGGTCGCCGCTCGAGCCGCGGACCGCGAGCACCTACGGCACGGGCCTGCTGATCGCCGACGCCCTCGGGCGCGGCGCCACGCGCATCGTGCTGGGCATCGGGGGCTCGGCGACGACCGACGGCGGTGCCGGCGCCCTGGCGGCGCTCGGAGTACGCTTCCTCGACGCCGCCGGACGCCCGCTCGAGCCCGTTCCGGCGGCCTTGGCCGCGCTGGCGTCGATCGACGCCTCAGGCCTCGATCCGCGCCTGGCGCCGGTGGCGCTCGAGATCGCCTGCGACGTCCGGAACCCGCTGCTGGGCCCGACGGGGGCGGCGGCGGTCTACGGGCCGCAGAAGGGCGCCGGGCCGGCCGACGTGGCGTTTCTGGACGGCGTCTTGACGCGCTTGGCCGACGTGGCGGCGGCCGCGACCGGCCGCGACCTGCGCAACCTCCCCGGGGCCGGAGCCGCGGGCGGACTGGGCTGGGGGCTGGCAACCTTCGCCGGCGCGCGGCTGGTGCGCGGGTTCGAGGTCGTGGCCCAGCTGACCGGTCTTGCGGAGGCCTTGCGCGGGGCGGCGCTGTGCGTCACCGGCGAGGGCCGGATCGACGCGCAATCGCTCGACGGCAAGGTCGTCGGCGGCGTCGCCGCCTTGGCCGCTGCGGCGGGGGTCGAGGTGCTGGCGATCGGCGGCAGCGTCGATCCGCAAGTCGTGCCGGCGCTGCGCGAGCGCGGCGTCACCTGTGTCGCGCTGATCGACGATCCGGCCGAGCGCGACCGCGCGATGCGCGCCGCGCCGGCGTTCATCCGCGCGGCAACGGCAGGCTGGGCTCGGGGCCGGCCGGCGCCGGCTTGAATTTGACGTAGGAGGCGCGCTCGGCAATCTGCTGGTCGATCACGCCGATCACGACCGCCGCCAGCTTCTCCGGGTCGTGGCGCACGGTTTCGGTTTCGCTGATGACCCCGGCACGCACCGAGCGCATCCCCAACCGGTCGAGCCGCGTTTTGTCGACCACCACCGGCAATTGCCGTTCTTCGGCGTACACGTCGAGCAGCTTGCGCGGCATCTCGTCGTTGACGATCACGATGTCGCACACGCGGGCCTTGGCGTTGGCGAGCAGCGCTTCGACGTGCTTCGATGCGGTGTAGTCGCCGGTCTCGCCGGGCTGCGTCATCACGTTGCAGACGTAGATCTTCACCGCGTTGGCGGCTTCGATCTCGTGGGCGATCCGGTTCACGAGCAGGTTGGGCATGATCGACGTGTACAACGACCCCGGCCCGAGCACGATCGCGTCGGCATCGCGGATCGCCTCGATCACCTCGTTGAGCGGTTCGGCGTGCGGCGGATCGAGATAGACGTACTCGATCGGCGCGGTCGACTTCGAGATCGCGGACTCGCCCTCGATCACCCGGCCGTCGCTCAGCTTCGCGCAGAGTTGCGCGACCGCGAGCGTTGCCGGCAGCACGCGGCCCTTGATGTTGAGGACGCGGCTCGACACCTTGATCGCGCTGTCGAAGTTCCCGGTGATCCCGGTCAGCGCGGCCAAGAACAGGTTGCCGAAGGAGTGTCCGGTCAGCCCGTCACCTTCGGTGAAGCGGTAGCGGAAGAGATCGGTCACCAGCGCTTCGTCGTCGGCCAGCGCGACGAGACAATTGCGAATGTCGCCCGGCGGCAAGACGCCGAGCTCTTTCTGCAGCCGGCCCGAGCTGCCGCCGTCGTCGCTGACCGTGACGATGGCCGTCAGGTTTGCGGTGTGTTTCTTGAGGCCGCGCAAGAGCGTCGCGAGGCCCGTGCCGCCGCCGATCGTCACGATCTTGTAGCCGCGTTTGAGACGCCCTTCGAGCAAGGCGTCGATCATGCGATCCTTGCCGTACGGCTGAACGGCGCTCACGATCGAGTTGAGCCAGCGCCAGATGCCCACCGCCACCAGGATGAATCCCAGTACCAGAAACACGTACGACAGATCGGCCGGCGGGAAGAAGTCACCGACCATCCAGTCGACCAGCTCGTTGATGCCGACGTGCGCGCCCTCGTCGGTCAGCCAGCGCGAAGCGCCGTTGACGAACAGCACGGCGCCCAGCACCGCGACGACGAGCCAGCGTTTGACGCCGAGGCCCGGCATGAACCAGCGCACGAAATCCATCGGCCGCTTCATCGCTGGAGGTCCCGCTCTTCGATCGCCGGCGCATCCTCGCCGTTCTCGACCAGATGGCGCGCTAGCCGGTGCGCGATGTAGATCGAACGATGCCGTCCGCCGGTACAGCCGATCGCGAACGTCAGTTGCGATTTGCCTTCGGCGCGCGCGCGCGGCACCACGAAGTCGACCAATGCGAAGAGCCGCTCGAGAAAGGGTTCGAGGTCGGGCGCGCGTTCGAGGAACGCGGCGACGTCGGGATCGTTGCCGTTGAGCGGGCGCAGCGCGAGCTGGTAGTGCGGGTTCGGCAGAAAGCGCACGTCGAACGTCCAGTCGGCGTCGAGCGGCACGCCGAACTTGAAGCCGAAGGCGATGATCGTCGTGCGCGTGTGGCGCAGGCCGTTGCCTACGAACGTTGCGGCGATGTGCTCCTTGAGCGTGGCTTGGGTGAAGTTCGTCGTATCCCAGAGGAAGTCGGCGCGCAGGCGCAGCTCCGCCAGAGTCGCCCGCTCCGCGGCAATCGCCTCGATCAGCGTCGAGGCCGTGCCGTAGAGGGGGTGGCGGCGCCGGGTCTCGCTGTAGCGGCGCACCAGCGTCTCGTCGTCGGCGTCGAGGAAGAGCACCTCAGGGTGAAGCCCGGCGTTGAGGAGCTCTTCGAGCGTGGTCGTGGCCTCGCCGAATGCACCGCCGGAGCGCACGTCGAAGGCCAGGGCAGCGGCATCGCGATCGCTGGCGCGGACCAGGTCGACGAATGCCGGAGCAAGTACCGGGGGCACATTGTCCAGGCAAGCAAAGCCGAAATCTTCGAACGATTTCATAGCTTGGCTCTTGCCTGCACCTGAAAGCCCCGTTACGATGACGAGACGCCGCATATGCATGTCTTTTCGCCTGAACGAGCCAACGCCCTCATCCCGGTCCTCACGCCGCTGGTCGAGCAGCTGTGGGAGAAGCGCCGCGAGCTCGCCATTCGGCTGCTCGAGAGCGATCCGGCGCTGCGTGCTGCGCGGAACGTCCCGGCGCGGCGTCCGGCGCGCCGCTTCACCGATCTGAAGGCCGAAGTGGTGCACCTCATCAACCGGATCGAGGCCTACGGCTGCGTCGTGAAAGACATCGACCTGGGATTGCTGGACTTCCCCTCCATCCGGGAAGGACGGCCGATCTATTTGTGCTGGAAAGCGGGCGAAGCCCAGCTCTCGCACTGGCACGGGACGGACGAGTCGTTCATGGATCGTAAGCTGCTCGACTAAATCGAAGAGCCGCTGTACAGCGGCTCTTCCTCCCTGTCATCCCGAGCTTGTCGAGGGACAGCGATCAGGGGGACAGCGATCAAGCTTCGGCGGTCTCGGCCTTGATGAAGTCCTCGGCGAGACCCTGGAGGCGGACGTCGCCGAACTCGACCGTGTAGGCCCCGGCCGCAAAATCGGTGACTTTGCCCAACTCCGGAACGCCGGCCAACTGCGGGATCTTCGAGCGGATCTCATCGGGCAGCCGCACTGCGTCGCCGACTTCGAGCGCCGGCTGATCGAACAGCTTCTCGAGATCGTCCATCAGCATCGCCAGCGGAATGCCGTAGCCTTCACTCACCTGTTCGATCGTCTCGGTCTCGCTGATGGAACAGTTGGAGCAGCCGCCGAGATGGAAGCGGGCGAACACGCGGCGCGCGCCGGCATGGGTCTTGAACGCCTGTTCAACGGTCTGGCTCTTGTCGAAATGCGGCATGATCTTCATTTCGTTGGAACGCCGGGGCCGCCCCGCCGGTTGCAGGCTTGGGCCTCTCGGCTCGCATATTGGTGGGCAAGGGCTCGCTCGCAGGCTCGCGTCATGGCGCGGCCGGCTTTCCCGTTCCGTCAAGAGGGTGATGTATGCTGGTGCGGCCGCGCCGTAAGCGCTTCGAGCTCGCGCCGAACCGCAATGGTTTGCAACGCGTCGAGTGCTAGGCCGACGCGCTGGGCCAGGTCCGTCAAGAGTGCCGTCTCCTCGGGATCGTAGGCTTCACCGGTCCGCTTTCCGCTGAGAACGAGCGCCCCGACGAGCGTAGCGCGCACGAACATCGGAAAGGCGATCTCGGCGTCGAGGTCGCTGCCGGCATCGCGTACGAGCTCCGGCTGGCGGGAGGCGCGCATCCGCACGAACAGCGGATCGTTCTCACTGATTTCGCTGGGGTAGCCGCCGGGGTCGATGGCCGCGGCGCAGCCGAAGACGCGGTCGGCGATCAGGTACAGCGCCGTATTCGGCGCATCGGCGCAACGATTGACCACGTCGACGGTCCGTTCGATCGCGACGTCGGGATCGGTGATGAAGTAGACATCGTTGGCGAACGCCTTCAGCGCGAACAGCGCGCGTTGCCGGCGGCGGAAGAAGATACGGTCGACGCCGCGTTCGATTTGGGCGTGCAGGCTGCGCAGCGAGAAACCCAGCCCCAGCGCCAGCGCGATCTCGACCGAACGGCTGGCCACGTGCGAGGCATCGATCAGCAGCTTCCCGAGCGTGCGTTCGGCCAAGCCGAAGGCGCCGACGATCAGGAATGACATCACCGTGAGCACGAGCGCGCGGCTGATGACGAACCCCACGTCGACGGTGCGGTGGCGCAGGATCGTGTAGGCGAGCCCGAGCGGCATCGCGACCAGCGTCACGGGAAGAAAACCGATCCACTCGTCGGTGCGGCCCAACGCAACGGCCAGCACCGCGGCGGCCAGGGGTCCGGAGAAACCGATTCCGATCGAGCGGCCGACCCAGGCCAAGCGCTGCCGGTCGCGCGGCGATGCGTCGCGCGCGCCGAGTGCGAACGCGCGGAACATGGCGAAGAAGTAGAGCATCGGCGACCACTCGACGAGCGGCGTGAGCGGACCCAAATCCGGCAAGCCGGTCGCGCTCTGGTCCCCGGCATTGAGCACGAATGCGGCCGTCGCCGTGACCAGCGTGTACCAGGGATTGATCGCGCGCAGCCGGGCTCGCTGCCCGCTCGGAGAAGGCGCCGGGAACAGGCACGCGTACAGCAAGGCCTGCGAGAGGCTGAGGATCTCGAGCGGCCCGCGCAGCAGGTTTGCGACGCGGAAGAGCGCGTCCGGCAGCCACGCTCCGAAGGGCACCAGCGCCAGGCCCATCAGCACGAGGAACGTGACGAGTGCGCGCGCGGCGGGGTCGTCGGGGCGGCGCAGCGCGACCAGCATCGCGACCAGCACCATCGCCAGCCGCACGACGTTGAAGATCTCGAACAGCACCAGGTCGCGCGGGGCGATCGGTGTGACCTCGGTGGTCGTCGTGAAGTGCTGCGCGCCGCGCGTGACGTTCCAGCGCTGCGTGAAGCCGGCCGGTGCGGCGCCGTAGCGCAGCCGCAACGTCAGCCCATTCACCGCTACGATGACGTCGCCGGGCTGAAGCCCGCCGTTTTCCTGCGGCGTTCCCGTTACCGCCGTCACGCGCAAGCGCGCGTAGCTGTGCCCATCGACCTGCGTCCACGCTACGTTGGGGTCGGTGTAGGCGGAAACGTCGACCGTTTCGACCACGACGAAGCCCAGCACGATCAACGCACCGGTCAGCGCCGCGATCCGCCACAGGCTGGTCGGCATAACGCGAAGTTCGCCTGTAAGCCGGATTCTGTCCCGCCAGGCGGTGGTCATCATCTCTCTGGGGCCGCCGTTACCGGTGACCTCGGTGCGATGGGGCTCGTTGGGCCGGGCCGGCCCCCGCGCGCGAGGCGCGGCATGCGAGCGATCTTGCTTCGGGTGGGGTTTACCGCGCGATCACGTCACCGTGAATCGCCGTGAGCTCTTACCTCACGATTTCACCGTTAGGTGTTGGGACTCGCTTTCGCTCGCTCCAACGCAGAGCCGCATTTCTTTCGAAATTCGGCGTCTGTTCTTACCCTGTATGTTTCTGTGGCACTTTCCTTCGAGTCGCCCCGACAGGACGTTATCCTGCACCCTGCCCAGTGAAGCCCGGACTTTCCTCGACGAACGACTCGTCGCGATGACCCGGCGAACTTCGCGATTCGATGGTGGAGGCAAGGAGACTCGAACTCCTGACCCCTTGCATGCCATGCAAGTGCTCTACCAGCTGAGCTATGCCCCCGCGACCGAACCGCCGACCATTCGCGTCCCACATCGCCGTTGCCTTGAAGCGGTGAAAAAGCAAGACGAGCGAGGGCCCGTGACGAGCTTCACGATTGGTGTGCCGTCGTTGCGAGGTGCCCTCGCGCACCCGGAATTCCACGTCCGGCGGAGAAAAGGGCGAGCGAAAGGCGGTGCGCCGGTGGTCCACTACATTGCGCTCGAGATGGCTGGGATTCGTCTTCCTGACGAGACCGGGAAGCTCGTCAACGCGATCAAGGAGATGGGTGACGCCTACCAGTTCCAGAAGCAGGCCTGGATCGTCGAGACCGAACTCACGAACACCGAGATTTCGGAAAAGCTGGTCACGGTGTTACGTCCCAACGACCGGCTGCTGGTGATGCGCGTTCACAAAGATTGGATCGCCGCCAACTTGCCGCAGGCCGAGCTGGATTGGTTGAGCGCCCGGAACTATTCCGCCGTCGGCGATCCGCCGCTGGCCGTCCGGCCGCTCGGCGTCCAGCCGCACCGTTAGGCGCGTAAGCCCAGCAGCACCGTATCGGTGTCGGCCATGAAGCGCGTGCACAGGCGGCAGTTGCGCTGGGCCAGCTCGAGCCGCGCCCGCCCCTCGGGACCGCTGCCGACCGGGTAAGGCGCGAGCTGGCGGTTTTCGGATGCCAGCCGGTCGACGTGCGCCAGAAACGCGTCGACGTCGCCGACGCTGAAGCCGATGTGGTCCAAGCAGGGCGCCGTGATGCTCGTACCCGCGTAATCCGCGATGTCCCAGGGCGAAATGACCAGCGTGATGGTGCCGTCGGTCAGGTAGTGGCTGGGATCGCCGGCCGCGCCGGGCGCCGCTTCGAGCGCGAGGACCTCGGTATAGAACGCGGCGAGCGCGTCGGGCCGCAGCGTGCGAATCGCAAAGTGATCGACGTGGCGTTCGTGCGTGCCAGTCGAGGCTTCGGCATACACGCCGGCGCGATTGGTCATGTCGCGTTGCGAGAGATCGAAGACGTTGCCGTCGGGATCGTGGGTCGTGATGCCGGCGAACGGCCGGTTCGACGGGCGCTGCAGCCAGTGCACCGCCGGATAGCTGCGCCGGAGCGCGGCGAAGACGCGCTCGACGTCCTCGACTTCGACGCCGAAGTGATCGAGCCGCGCCGGCCGTCCGGTGCTGCGCGGGTTGATGTTGAGGCCGAGGTAGCCGTCACCGACGGTCATCGCGCGCTCGGAACGCGTGCCGGGCGAGGTGCGCATGCCGAACATCGCTTCGTAAAACTTCGCCGACGCCGTGTAGTTGTCGCTGATGATCGCGAGATGATTGATCTTGGTGAACACCGTTGGCTCCCGTCCCGACGGCGACCAGGTTGCCTCGGCCGGAAAGGAGTTCCTTTCTCCACCGCGTGAACGCGCAACGATGATTCGCCGTTCGTTTCTGGCCGGCACCGCGGCCCTTGCCTGCGCGCCGTCGTTCGCCGGGGCGCAAACGCTGACGCCGCTCAGCGTTGCGACGTCACCGGATGAGGACGCCGTGGCCTGCCTGTACGGCATCAGCAGCGGGATCTTCCGGCGCTACGGCCTCGACGTGACCCTCACCGCGGCCAACAGCGGCGCCGCGATCTCGAACGGCGTCGTCGGCGGTTCGATCGACATCGGTAAGGCCAGTCTGCTCGGCCTGATCGCGGGGTTCGCGAAGGGCGTTCCGTTCACGCTGATCGCCCCCGCCTCGATGTACAGTTCGGCCGCGCCGGTTGCGGGAACGCTCGTGCGCAGCGACGCCGGGATCCGCACGGCCGCCGACCTGAGCGGCAAAACCGTTTCCGTGCAGAGCCTAAAAGGTTTTCTGCAAATCGCGCTGATGAAGTGGATCGACGAACACGGGGGCGATTCGAGCGCCGTCCGCTATATCGAGCTCTCGCCGTCGGCGGCGTCGGCTGCCCTGCTCGCCGGCCGCGTCGACGCGGCGACGCTCGCCAACCCATCGCTAGCCGCCACGCTCGCCACGAAGAAAGCGCGCGTGTTCGCCTGGAGCTGCGATTCGGTCGGCAAGTATTATCTGCAGGCCGCGTATTTTTCCACCACCGACTTTACGGCCAAGAACGCCGACGCGATCGCGCGCTTCGCGCGAGCGGTGGCGGAATCGTCGACCTACACGAACGCGCACACCGCCGAGACCGTCGACATGGTCTCGAAGTTCACCAACGTCGCCCCGGCCGACGTCGCTGGCATGACCCGCGTAACATGCGGCACCAAGCTCGACCCCGCCCAAATCCAACCCGTGGTCGACCTGGCCGTAAAATACAAAATCATCGCCACGCGCTTCGATGCCCGCGACCTCATCGACGCGCCGCTACGCAACGGATGAGGCAGCAGAACTGGAGACGAGGGGATTCGAACCCCTGACATCCGCGTTGCAAACGCGGCGCTCTACCAGCTGAGCTACGTCCCCGAGTGCCGGGAGGTCAGTTCGCCCGGCGGCGGCGAGTTTCCTTAATCGCGGGCATCGTCGATCTGCGCGACGCCCGCACGGACCAGCGTTTGCGCCAAGCGCTCGCGATCCGCCGGGGCCAGCTCGGGGGCGAAATCGGCGAACCGAACGGGCCCCGCTTGCAGCCGTTCGAGCGCGGGCCAACACGACACCGCCAAGCCGAGCCGGTTGCCGGGCAGCAATACGTCGACGGCACGGTCACGGCGGCGAATCAAGACCGGCACGCCGTCGTTGATAAAGCTGCCCGTGTGAATCATGTTGCGCAGCGGGACGCCACTCGCGCCGAAGACGATCATCTCGGGCGAGTGAGCGTGGATCACGGCCATCACGTCGGGCCGG
>JBEKXE010000050.1:0-27068 GCA_049512335.1 Candidatus Lustribacter sp. | reverse complement strand
GACGTGTTCGGCAACCTCGGCGGCGGCACGCGCTCCGTCGGGGTGAACATCTGGGTCACGCGAGACCGGGCCGAGGCGCCGCGCCCGGCCGGCGCAGGCCGCGCGCAGGCGTCCGACGTGCAGCGCGCGCTGCTCGGCGAGCGCCCCCTGCGCGACGCGCAGCGCGCCGTTCTCGAACGGATCGCCGGCGGCCGCAACACGCTGGCCGTGCTGGGAACCGGTCGCGGCAAGTCCTTGTGCTTTCAGCTTCCGGCCGCCACCGCCGCGCTCGAACGCGGTGCGAAGACGGTCGTGTTGTATCCGCTGCGCGCGTTGGCCAACGATCAGTACGAAGCCCTGGTGCGCCGGCTGGAGCCGCTCGGCTTGCGCATCTTCCGGGCCAACGGCGCGATCGAGGCCGGCGAGCGAACCGCGCTGATGGAAGCCCTGGAAGAGGGCACGTGGGACATCGTCTGCGCGACACCGGAGTTCGTGCACTTCCACGTCGACCGGTTCGCGCACGAGCGCAGCCGTCCGGCGCTGCTCGTGGTCGACGAGGCGCACCACCTGATCGAGAGCCATCGTCCCGCCTACGGCCGCATCGGCGACGTGGTTCGAAAACTGGGCTCACCACAAGTGCTGGCGCTGACGGCCACCGCCGGCGACGAAGTGTTCGCGGGGATTCGGCGCGAGCTGGGGATCGAGGCCTGGGTGATCGATCCGACGATTCGTGAAAACCTCACCGTCGTCGAAGCGCGCGGCGTGACGAACAAGCTGGCCTACATCGCGCGCAACATCGATGCCGAAGGCAAGGCCATCGTGTACTGCAATTCGCGCGCCGAGGCCACCAAGGTCGCCGAGAAGCTGCGCACGCCGCTCGGCAACACGGTGGCGTTCTACCACGCCGGCGTGGGAGCGGCCGAACGGCTGCAGGTCGAGCGCTATTTCCGCGAAGGTTCGATCCGGGTGATCGTCGCGACGTCGGCATTCGGCGAGGGCGTCGACTTGCCGGACGTGCGCGACGTGTTCCTCTACCACCTGAACTTCGATCTGACCGAGTTCAACCAGCAATCGGGCCGGGCCGGCCGTGACGGCGAGGCGGCGCGCATTCACCTGCTCTTCGGCGAACGCGACCGCAACATCAACGACTTCATCCTCGAGCGCGAGGCGCCGCCGCTGCACACATTGCGCAACATCTACCGCGAGATGAAGCGCATCGCAAGCGACGACCCTTCGACAGGCTCAGGGCAGGCCGTCATCCGGATGACCCATGCGGACATCGCCTCGGCGATCGACCTCGGCGACAAAGTCGTCGACCGCACGATCGGCGCCGCGCTGCGGATCTTCGCCGATGCCGGTTTGCTCGAGCTCGGTGAGGACGACGAGGGGCGCTACGCGCGCTTCCGCCGCGTCGACGGCAAGGTCGACCTCACCCAGAACGAACGATTCGCCGAGGGTGAGGCCGACCGTGAGGCCTTCCGGAACTTCTGCGAGCTGGTGCTGACGGCTCGGCCGGAGATCCTGCAGGCGGTGATCAACCGGCCGATCTACCCGTCGAACGTCCCGCACCTGCGATAAAAAAAGGGACGGCACGCGCCGTCCCCGGGAATTTGGAATCAGGTTCGAATCAGTGGTCGAAAACGTTGATACCGATGTTCGCGCCCGTGCTTTCCGGAACGAACACGTGGTCGTTCACCGATTCAACCGCCACCGAATGTGAGCCGGATGCCGTCGGTGTCGAGTACAGCGAGTTTCCTTTTCCATCGAGCACGGCGAGCGTGGCACCGGCGGTGTCCGCACCGTAGAACCGGTTCGAACCCGGGCTATACCAGACTTCGTCGGGTGACGGGCCCACGACATCGTTGAGCTCCGCACCGGTGACGATATTGATGGTCAACATGTGCCCCGAGCCGCTGAGGACGGGGCCCGTCAGCGTGTTGCCGCCGCAAGCCGAAACCGCGGTTTCGTTTTGTCCGAGCGCGAGCCCCGAGCCGCCGCAGGGGATGGGCATCGGGGTGACCGAGACGAGCTTGAACGTCTTGGGGCTGAAGCGGTCGAGCTCGCCGCCGGGGTTCGTGGTCGTCGCCGGAATATTGGAGACGAAGAGACCTTCCGTGGGATCCCAGACCGTCTGCTCGGCGCCGGCGTTGGCCGTCGTCAGGGCGACCGCGCCGAGGATCGTGTAGGGCGACGTGCCTTGGAAGAACGTGATGAACGCCGGACACGCGTTATCGCTCATCGCGGCGATCACGTTGTCGGTCGGATCGTACGCCATCTCATCGACGCGGAAATTCCCGGCGCCGACCGTCGGCGTACCGGTGGTCGCGCCGGTCGTTCCTTGGCAGATATTCGGCGGCAAGTTGGGTCCCGTGTACGGATTGGGGACGGGGATCGACGCGACGACCGACGATGAAATCGAGGTCACGTTGACGATCTTCAAGGTGCTGTTCCCGTCGCCGGCAGCGACGAGGCCCCCGCCGAGCGAGACGTTGCCGTTGGGTCCGCCGTTGGGGTTGCGGCTGAAGCCGGGGACGGCCGATCCGAGGCCCTGGAATGCGCCCGCTCCGGCGGTACCGAGATACTGGTCCGTGAGCGTGTTGACCACGTCGATGCCGTTGGTGGTTTTGTCAGCCAACGTGTAAAGGTGAGACGTTTCGTCTACGAATCCAATATCGAACGACGACGTCTTCGGCGGATTGATCGTTTGTAGCAACGAGTACGTGGTCGGGAATGGGGTGTAGCCCGGCAGGGGTTGCGTTTGCACGCCGCTCCCGCCACAGGCCGCGAGCCCGAGTGTCAGGCCGGCCAACGCCAGAATCTTCCCAAATATCGGGGAAGAGCGTAAGAACATTGTTGCCTCCGTAGTAAGCAAGCGACCGCCGGCGAAGAAGTTGTGGGCGACCACTGGGTTGCGCCATACCCAGCTTTTCCCAAGCTAAACAGCCGGTGCCCGATAAGGACGCCGCCTCCGGTGCACGAAGGTCGGTCCGATGAACCCGCGCGTCGCCATCCTCGATGACTACCAGAACGTAGCCACATCGTACGCCGACTGGGACCGCCTCAAGGGGCGGGCGGAGGTCACGATTTTTGCCGACCATCTGGCCGATGAGGACGCGCTCACCGCACGGCTTGCGCCGTTCGATGCCGTTGTCTTGATGCGCGAGCGTACGCCGTTCCCACGGCGCCTGCTCGAACGTTTACCGAACCTCAAACTGATTGCGACGAGCGGCATGTGGAATGCGTCGGTGGATCTCGGGGCATGCGAAGAACGCGGCATCGTGGTCTGCGGTACGCAAACCGGCGGCGGCGGAACCGCGCAAGTTACGTGGGCGCTGATCTTCGCGCTGGCGCAGCAGATCACGGTCGTCGACCGCGACATCCGCGAAGGGCGCTGGCAGACGGGGGTCGGCGACGAGCTCGCCGGCAAGACGCTGGGTCTCATCGGGCTCGGCCGCGTCGGCACGAAAGTAGCGCGCGCGGCGGCGGCATTCGACATGAACGTGGTCGCGTGGAGCACCAACATGACCGCGGAGCACGCGACGGCCGCCGGCGCGAAGCGCGTCGAACGCGACGAGCTCCTGGCGCAAGCCGATTTCGTCAGCGTGCATCTCGTCCTCGGCGATCGCTCGCGCGGGCTGCTGGGCAAACGCGAACTTGCGTTGATGAAGCCGACGGCGTATCTGATCAACACCTCGCGCGGCCCGATCGTGGACGAGGCCGCATTGATCGACGCGCTGCAGCACGGGCGAATCGCGGGCGCCGGCCTCGACGTGTTCGACATCGAGCCGCTGCCGGCCGACCATCCCTTGCGGCGCCTGCCGAACACCGTACTCACGCCGCACATCGGCTACGTCTCGAAGGCGAGCTACGCCGTCTTCTACGGCCAGATGCTCGAAGACGTCGAAGCGTGGCTCGCCGGGGCGCCGATCCGGCGCATCATGAACGGCGTGGTCCCCGACAAGCTCGCAGCCGCCCCCAAACCGTGATCGACCTCGACCGGATCGACGCGATCGACGTCCACGTGCACGCGTGGGCGCCCGGAGCGGCCGACGAGGACCCGATGCTCGTGCAGGCGGCGAAGTACTTCGGCGACGTGCAGCCGCCGGCGTCGCTCGACGCGATGGCCGGCTATTACCGCGAGCGGCGCATGGCATGCGTCGTGTTCACCGTCGACGGCAAGAACCAGACGAAAGCGCACGTCACCAACGATGAGGTGCTGGCGTTTGCCGAACGCAACGACGACATCGTCATCCCGTTCGTGAGCGTCGACCCGACGCGCGGCACCGCCGGCGTGCGCGAGGCGGAACGGCTGATCGAAACCGGCCGGGTGCGCGGTTTCAAGCTGCACCCGCAGACGCAAGGCTTTTTCGCCAACGATCCGGCCTACTATCCGTTTTACGAAGTGATCGAAGCGGCCAAGCTGCCGGTCATCGTGCATACCGGGCACAGCGGCATGGGAACGGGCATGCGCGGCGGCGGCGGGATTCGTCTGAAATACGGCAACCCGATGCTGCTCGACGACGTCGCGGTCGACTTTCCCGACATGCCGATCATCCTGGCGCACCCGTCGTTTCCGTGGCAGGATGAAGCGCTCTCGGTCTGTCTGCACAAACCGCAAGTGTACATCGATCTCTCCGGCTGGTCGCCGAAATACTTTCCGCCGAACCTCGTGCAATACGCGAACACCCAGCTCAAGCACAAGGTGCTCTTCGGCTCGGACTACCCGGTGCTCACTCCCGACCGTTGGCTACGCGACTTCGCCGCGCTCCCGATCAAAGACGAAGTCCGCCCCCTAATCCTAAAAGAAAACGCCGCTCGCCTCCTCAACCTCGGCAGCATATAAAGCATGTCATAGCGAAGCCCCGTGCCCTGTCATCCCGAGCAGCGCGTAGGAACCCCATGTCATCCCGAGCAGCGCGTAGGCGCTGGTCGAGGGACGCGCCACAACCTCGCTACTTGGGCGGCAGCCGCAACGCCCCGTCAAGCCGGATCGTTGCCCCGTTGAGCGACGGGTTCTCGACGATCGCGAGCGCCAGCTGCGCGTACTCTTCGGGCTTTCCGAAGCGGGCCGGAAACGGGATCTCGGCGACAAGTTTCTGCACCGCCTCGGGCGGCAGCTCGTTCAGCAGCGGCGTCTCGAAAAATCCCGGTGCGATCGCCATCACGCGCACGGCGAAGCGCGCGAGCTCGCGCGCGGCCGGCAGCACGAGCGCGACGATGCCGCCCTTCGCCGCCGCGTACGCGGCCTGCCCGAGCTGCCCTTCGTAAGCCGCCACCGAGGCGGTCGCGACGAACACGCCGCGTTCTTCGCCGTCGAGCGGGGTCTGCGACATCTCGTGCGCGGCGAGCCGCAGCACGTTGAACGTGCCGCCCAGATTGACGTGGATCGTGTGTTCGAACGTTTCGAGCGCCAGCGGCCCGTCGCGCCCCACGATACGGCCGGCCGTGGCAATGCCCGCGCAGTGCACCACAACGCGCAGCGGGCCGTGCGCATCGCGCGATCGCGCGAGCGCGGAGAGCACGGCGCCGGCGTCGGTGACGTCGCACTCTGCTCCGATGCCGCCGATCTCCGCGGCCACGGCGCGCGCTCCCGGTCCGTTGCGATCGGCGACCGTCACCTTCGCGCCGCGGGAGGCGAAGAGCCGCGCGGTGGCGGCGCCGAGGCCCGATGCGCCGCCGGTGACGATGACGGCCCGCTCGCGAACGTCCATCAGCCGATCGCGATGACCGGCGGGCATTCGCCCGAGTCGTAGAGCTGCGCGACGAGATCGCGCCGCCGCTCGCGGATCACGGCGTTGTTCAGCGAGCCTTTGTCGGTGATCTCGCCCGCGTCGATCGAGAGCGGACGTTCGAGAAACATCGCGCGCGCGGCATGCGTCGAGCTGCCGGGGTTCGCGGCAGCGTAGGTCGCGAGGCGTTCGCGCACATAGGCGTGCACGGCGGGATCGGCGATGTCGACGCCGGCGTCGGGGATCATGAGGATGGCGATGTAATCCTGGTCTTGGCCGCAGATCACCACGTCGCGCACGGCCGGCGCGAGCAGCGCCAGCAACGCGAGGCGGAGCGGTCCGGCGCTGACCCACGTGCCGGTCGAAAGCTTGAAATCTTCGCCGATGCGCCCGTCGAAAACGAACCCGGCGCTGAAATCATCGGGGTCCAGGGGTTTGAGCGCATCGCCCATCTTGTAATAGCCGTCTTCGTCGAACGCCGCGCGGGTCAGGTCGTCGCGGTGCAAGTACCCGGGCGTGATGCTCGGCCCGCGCAGCCGCATCTCGAGCTTCGTTGCGGCCGGCACGAGCTTCATCTCGAGACCCGGCAGCGGCACGCCGATGTTCCCGCTCACGTGCGAGTACCAGTTCGCGAAGGTCGCCGACGGGGCGGTTTCGGTCGAGCCGAGACCGCTGGTCATCATGATCTCTTCGCCGCACGTCTCGATCGCCAGCCGGCGCATGCGTTCGAATACGGGACCCGACAACGCCGCGCCGGCATACCACATCATCTTGAGATTGCGGAAGAAGGTGGCGCGCAACTCCGCATCCGCCTCGAGCACGCCGGCCAACTCCTCGTAGCCGCGCGGTACGTTGAAGTACACGGTCGGCGACACGTCGCGCAGGTTACGCAGCGATTTCGCAAAGTCGGCCGGTGTCGGCTTGCCGTCGTCGATGTAGAGCGTGCCGCCGTTGTAGAGGACCATGTTGAAGACCTGGTTCGAACCGGCGGTGTGGTTCCACGGCGACCAGTCGAGCATCACGAGCTGATCGGCGAAGAACGGAAACGCCTGCACGTTCATCTGCTGGTTCGCGCACAGCATCCGTTGCGTGTTGATCACGCCTTTCGGGACGCCGGTCGAACCCGAGGTGAAGAGAATCTTGGCGATCGTATCGTTCGTGACGCGCGCGTTGGCTGCGTCGACAGCCCGCGTCGGCGGCGTTTCCAGCAGTCGCTCGAAGGGCTCGCTGCTGCGTTCCGCGAGCGTCCCTTCCGAGAACACGACGGGTAATTTGGCCGCGACCGCGCCGGCTGCGAACGCGCGCGCGTACCGGCCGGCGTCGCGCGCGTAGACGAGCTGCGGGCCGAACACCCCGAGCACCTGGCGCAGTTTGGCGAAGTCGGACGAGAGCAGCGAATACGGCGGCGACACCGGGACGTACGGGATGCCCACGTATTGCGCCGCCAGCGCCAGCAGCGCGTGGTCGATCCCGTTCTCGGAGAGGATCGCCACGCCGGCGCCGGGGCTGCAGCCGCGGTCGAGCAGCGCTTGCGCGACGCGCCGCGTTGCGTCGAACACGTCGGCGTAGGTCAGCGTACGCCAGCCCGCGCCGGCACGCTCGGCCAGATAGGTCTGCGTCGGCCGTTCCTTCGCCCAGTGCTCGAGCCGGTCGGTCATCGTGCGCGGATACGGTTGCAGCGGATGCGGCGAGCGCACGTGATAGCCGCCGCCGGCGAGCGGGGTAACGGTGAGATCGTGCGGCCCGAGCTCGACCGGGCGCTGACCGACCGTGGTCACCGCTGCGCGATCACTTGATCTTCTCGCCGCTGCCCGCGAGAAAAGCCGCGATGCGTTCTTGGGCGACCGGGTCGGCCGCTGCGACGAGGGCCATCAGGTTTTCCAGCACGTGACCCGTCGCCGGATCGGCTTCGGCGTTGCGCGGCAGCGCTTGCAGGATGCCGTATACGCTGAGCGGCGGAATCGTCGCGACCCGCCGCGCCAGCGCCAGCGCGCGCGATTCCGCTTCGCCGGCCGCGACGAGATACTGGCTCAGGCCGATCTGTTGACCCTCCTCGGCACTGTAGATGCGTCCGGTGAGCATCAGGTCCATCATGCGGTGCGCGCCGATGATGCGCGAGATGCGGATCGAGCCGCCGCCGCCGACGAAGATGCCGCGCTGACCCTCGGGCAGCGCGTAGTAGGCGGTGGCGTCGGCGACGCGGATGTGCGTCGCTGCCGCGAGCTCGAGGCCGCCGCCGATCACCGCGCCGTGCAGCGCCGCGATCACCGGCACGCTGCCGAACTGGATGCGTTCGAACGCGCGGTACCACATCTGCGAACGGTGCAGCGACTCGAGTGCGGTCGCGTGCGCGAGCGACGAGAGATCGAGCCCGGCCGAGAAATGCTCGCCCCGAGCCGACAGCACGACCGCCCGAACCTCACCGGGCAGCTCGCCGAAGAAACGCTCGATGCCGCGCACGGTGTCGTCGTCGAGCGCGTTACGTTTGGCGGGGCGGTTGAGCCGGAGGATCGCGATCTCGCCGTCGCGTTGGACGTCGAGCGAAGCGGAGGGCTGCATCACGGACGGACTCCCCGCGGTCGAGCATTCGAGGGACCGTGGCGGGCTTCGTCGCAGTGTGCCTGATGCCCGCCGGCAAGATCACCCGTCCGTCGGCGCTCGCAGCGATGGCCACCCTGGCCCTGCGAGCGGTCGCGCATGCCGATGCGCCGGCCGGCCTGAGCATCGGCGTCGTGCTGGCGGAGCCGTACATGGAGCCGTACTACGCCGACGATCTCGGCTTCTTCAAGCGCGCCGGGATCAGTCCGAACATCGAGGTTTTCCCGAACGCCTCGATCACGTTGCAAGCCGTCGTCGGTAACGCGCTCGATATCGGGACTGCCAATCTGATTCAATTGGCCAGTGCGTTCAATCGCGGCGTCGACGTTACGATGGTCGCTGCGGGCGGGATGTTCACGTCGGACCAAACGACGATCCCGCTCTGCGTTGCGAAGAGCAGCTCGATCCAGAACGCCAAAGACCTCGAAGGCCGGACCGTGAGCGTGACCAACTTGCAGGGCACCGAAGGCATCGCCGTCTCGGAATGGCTCAAGGCGGGCGGAGCCGATCCCGGACGCGTGAAGATGTTCGAAATTCCATTTGCGCAAGTCGGGCCCGCGCTCGCGCGAGGGACGGTTGCGGCGGGATTGCTCGGCGAGCCGTTCACGAGCCAATACGCGGCCGACGTACGCGCGATCGGCTACCCCTATGCGGCGATCGCGCCCGCCTTCTATACGGGCGTGTGGGTCGCACGGCGGTCGTACCTCGCGACGCACGGTCCGTTGGCGCGCAAGCTCGTGTCGACGTTGTATGAGACGGCGAATTGGGCAAACACGCACAAGGCCGACGCCGCGGCACTCTTTGCCAAATTGTCCCAACGCGATCTGAGCTCGCTGCTGAGTCAAACGCGCATTCCGTTCGGCACCGCGCTGGAAACCCGCTACGCACAGCCGTTGCTCGACAAGGCATTTGCCTACAAACTGCTCGATAAGCCTGTAAATGCGAAAGACCTCTTCTGGACCTAGACCACCGCAACGGACTTCAGTTCGTCGAGCCGGCTGAACGCCCGTTCCTCGGCGAGGCGCGCGACGCGCGCATTGTAACCGGCGGAGTCCTCGCGCGCGAAGCCGTGGCCGGCGCCTTCGTGCACGACGATGTCGCCGGTTTTACCGGCTAAGGCCTGCCGGATCGCGTCGACCTCTTCCGGCGACACGAGATCGTCTTCGCTGCCGAAATGAAAGCTGAACGGCTTGGTCACGCGCGGAGCTTCGTCGAGATACTTCTGGATGCTGGTGCCGTGGTACGACACGCCGACGTCGGCGCCGAGGCGCGTCAGTCCGAGAAACGCGTGCTGTCCGCCGAAACAGAAGCCGACGACCGCGAATTTGCCGTTCCACGCGCGATATCGCGCGAGCGCGTCACGGGTTGCTCGTAAGTCGTCCATGCCGGGATCGATCCGGTACGAAGCGAGTCGCGCCTGCGCGTCGCTTCGCTGGTTGCTTTCGATTGGTCCCGGTTGCGTACGCCAAAACAGATCGGGCGCTACGACGATGAAGCCGCGCCTCACGTAACGTTCGAGCGTCTTCACCAGGCCGGCGTTGACACCGTAGATCGACGAGGCGATGATGAGCGCGGGGGCCGGCTGCCCCTCCGGTAGCGCGAGATAGGCGTCGAAGGTGCCGCCGTCGGCGGCCTCGACCCGGATCGTCTCCGACATCCGCTCAGAGCATCCGGGTGGGCATGTTCATCGTGCGCCACATGTGCGCGACCGGCGAATCGTCGAAGCCCAGGCCTTCCTTGGGGGTGCGGAAGTGCTCCGCGATCAGGTCGCGAAAATCGTCGATGTCGACGGTCACGTCTTTGTCGAATGCGTAGATGTCCCAAACCGTGATCATCCGGGCCGTCATATACCATTTGTGTTTGCGCGCGCGTTCGTATTCACGCTGAATATGCGGATCCGGAACGTAGTCCGCGCCGAAGTTGGTGACGTAGACCTCCGGATATTCATACCCGACGTCGGGATCCGGGTAGAAACGCAACGCTTGATGGGCGCGCACGGCCCACGTGATCTCTTCATCGACGTACGGCTCGATCATCTGCGCGCCCCAGTAGCCGTGGTCGCCTTGGATGAAACCCGCCACGGCAATGTCGTGAAGCAGGCAGGCCAACACGACCTTGTCCTCGAGCCCGTTCGCGCGCGCGAGGCGCGCCGACTGCAACATGTGCATGCCGGCGAAGCGCAGCTTGAAGAAGTCGATCAGCGTAGGCTTGGCCGGCATCGGGGCGAGGCGCGGATCAGGCCCCATCAGCTTCAGCTTGCCCTTCATCTTCGGGTCGCGCGACTTGACCAGCGGCCCCTCGCGCGGATCGCGCTCACCGGACATGTAGATGACCGATTTCACCGGGATGACGTTCTCGAGCGCCATGGCCATGGCGGCTTCGAGTTCGTCGGCACGCTCGGCCAAGGACTGGCCCGCTACCTGCGTCTGCTCCACGAACGCCCCTTCGCAGGCCGGGCGCCCAAGCCTGCGCTTTCCGGCAGGGCTCCGCTACGAACGGAGTCCCCGCCGTTCGAGCCGCGGCAGAACCTCGTCGCGGAAAAGCGGCAGCTCGTTGAGGTAGTTCACGAACGACAGGCCGACGCCGTCGAAACCGGCTTCACTCAGCGTGGCCAGCATCGACGCGACGCGATCGGGATCGCCGACCAGCGGGAAACCGTGGATGTGCTGCTTGCGCGCTTCGATGAAGCCGGGCATATCCGGTTTGATCGGCGTGCGGTCGCTGATCGTCATCTGGTGGTCGACCGCGTCCCAGTCGGCCATCTCTTCGACCCAATAGTGGTAGTAGTCGGCGGCTTCTTTTTGGGTCGGCAAACAGGTGATGTCGGCGCGCGTGAACACGCCGATCTCGCGGCCGATCGCCGCCGCTTTGGCGCGGACCGCATCGACGTGCGCGCGCGCTTGATCGACGGCGGGCACCATCACGCCGGTGGCCTCGTCGAACGACGACATGCGCACGCCGGTGAAGTACGCGTCGCAGTTGCGAATCGCAAAGGCTTGCCCGTCGTTCGAAGCGCCGGCGTTCATGATCACCGGGCGCGTCCCACCGTAGGGCTTGGGCTTGACGCGCACGTCGCGCAAGGTGAAGATCTTTCCCTCGAACGTGAAATCGTCTTCCGTCCAGATCCGCGAGACGGCGTCGATCCACTCTTGCGCCTCTTCGTAGCGCTCGGGGCGATCCTTCCGGTCGACGCCGAACATGTCGAATTCCTCGGTGTTCCAGCCGGCCACGATGTTCAGCCCGAAGCGTCCGTGGCCGACGTGATCGGCCGTGACCATCTGTTTGGCTGCCATGATCGGATGGAACAGCGGCACGTGCACGGTGCCGAACACCGTGATCTGCTTGGTCAGCGCGAGCAACCCCGTCGCCCACGTGATGGTCTCGAAGCTCGTCCCCTGCCAATCGGTTTCGCCGCCGTAGCCCTTCCAGCGCGCGATCGGCAAGAGAAAGTCGATGCCGCAGTCGTCGGCCATCTGCCCCATCGCGGCGATCTCGTCCCAGTCGGCTTTCCAGCGCTCGGGAACCCGCGTCATGGCGCGTCCGCCGGAGCAGTTCGCGCCGAAGAGCCCGAGCTTGAGCTTGTTCCCGGTGCGCATTCCGAGGCGCAACGGCTACGCCTTCCCCGGATCGAAGATCATCTCGCGCGCATCGAAACCCTTGGGGATGAAACCCGCCTTGACCGACAGATCGATCACGGGCTGCATCTCCGACGGGACGATGGCGGTGCCGCCTTGGGGCCAGATTTCGCTCGCGATCGAGGCCGGTGTGGCGCCGACGAGATCGGCGATCTGCGCGGAGAGCTCGCCGTGATGCACGTTCGTGTAGGCCGCCGATGCCTCGACGACGCTCGCGATGCGCCGGACGGCCTCCCGGTTGTTCGTCGCCCAATCGCGCGAAGCGATGATGGCGGAGAACCACCAGCGCGGCGCAATCTCGTTCAGTACCGGTTCCAGCACGCGATACTTGCCCGTAGCCAGCGCCTCGTCGTATACCGGCGAGGTGAGGAAGGCGATGTCGACGCGGTGCGCGTCGAGCGCCGCGGTCATCGCCGACATCGGCACCTCGACGAACTTCACGACGTCTTTGGCGATGCCGTTCTTTTGCAGCCACAGCTCGGTTGCCGGCCGCGTCGGTTCGCTCAAATTGTTGACGCTGATGACCTTGCCGCTCAGATCGGCGGCGGTGTGGATCGGCGAGTCCTTCGGCACGACCAGCGCGCTGTTGGGGAAGCGGCTGTCGTAGATGACGCCGGGCGCGATCACCGCGATCGGCACGCCGTGCGCAAACGCCGCCACCACCGCGAAGAACGTCGACTTACCGATGTTCAGGCTGCCGCCCGCAACGGCGGCCGTCACGGCAGCGCCGGTCGGCAACCGGCCCAGATCGAGGTCGACGCCGGCTTTGGCGAACATGCCCGACTTCTGCGCCCAGAGGATCGGCACCGCGTCGTAATAGACCGACGTGATCGCGCCTTTGACCGGGATCAGAGCCTGCGCGCCGGCGACGCGCGGCAAGGCCGCGGCGGCGCCCAAGCCGCCGAGCGCGCGCGTGAAGCCGCTGCGTGATATCGTCATCGTCTCCGACATATGGAGGTATAGTCCGCGGGCGCATCTGAAACCCTGCGCATGATACGTGGTAGGCTGCTCGTCGTCGCCGTTCTCACGGTACTGGTAGCGGCATGGCTTCCGCAGCGTTCGGTTGCTGCGGGAGATCCGATCGAGCTCAACGCGATCCTCTCCTTGACCGGGCCCGGCGCCTTCCTCGGCAGCGCCGAACAAAGCGGCCTCCTTCAAGCAGCGGAAGAGGTGAATAAGGCCGGCGGGATCGCGGGACGGCAAATCAAGTTCAATATTCAGGACGACGGGTCGAACGCCCAAACAGCACTGACCTTGGCCAACGGCATCATTGCGAGCAAGGCGCAGGTCATCTTCGGGCCGACGCTATCGGCCGGGTGCAACGCAATCGCTCCGCTGGTTCGTAACGGGCCGCTGGACTACTGCTTCTCGGCCGGGATGGAGCCGGAGCGCGGATCGTACGTTTTCGTCTACCAAGTTTCGAGCGCCGATTCGATCGGCGTCGACTTCCGCTATTATCGGGGACACGGGCTGAAGCGCATCGCGATGTTGACGTCGACCGATTCGTCCGGTCAAGTCGGCGAACAGGCGATCGACGCGGCCTTGGCGTCGCCCGAGAACAAAGACATCACGCTCGTCGATCGCGAGCACTACAACGTGAGCGACCTCAGCGTGGCTGCGCAGATCGCGCGCATCAAAGCCTCCGGCGCGCAGGTGATGATCGCTTGGGGAACCGGAACGCCGATCGGCACCGTCTTCCGAGCCATCCGCGATGCCGGGCTCGATATCCCGGTGACGGTGTCGGCGGGCAACGATATCTACCCCGAGATGAAGCAATTTGCCGCCATCATGCCGCGCGAATTGATCTCGGCCGGTCCACCGAATATCGTCCTGGACACGCTGCCCAACGGTCAGGTGAAAGACGCCGTACGCCGCTACGTCGACGCGTTCAAGCCGCTCGGCATTCGGGCGGACATCTCCGAAGCGAACGGCTGGGACCCGGCCCAGATCATCATCAGCGGGCTGAAGAAGCTGGGGCCGAATGCGACGGCCGCCCAACTGAAAGACTACGTCAGCAACCTGCACGGATATGCCGGCGCGTGCGGGATGTATGATTTTCGCACCGGCGATCAGCGCGGACTGACGGCCAGTCAGAACCTCATCATGGTGCGTTGGGACGTTCCGAAAGACACCTGGGTCGCGATCAGCAAATTCGGCGGCACACCGCTATAACGCTGCGGCCGGCAGGCGCAAGCCGGCCCGTTCCAGTCGCGGCAGAACCTCGTCGCAGATGTACGGCAGCTCGTCGAGATAGTTGATCATGACGAGGCCGATGCCGTCGAACCCGATGTGGTTGAGCGTCGCCAGCATTTCCGCGACGCGATCGGGATCGCCGATCACCGGAAACTGCCGGATCTGACGCCGTCGCCGTTCGAGGTACTCCGGAGAAGCCGGATCGGCCACGATGCCGGTTCGAAGCTGGATTTCGTTGTCGATCGCGGGCCAGTCGCCGTTTTCCTCGAGCGCGTAGCGGTAGTAGTCGATGGCTTCCCGGTGCGTCGGCCGGCAGATGACGTTGACGGTGGTGTACACGCTGATGTCGCGGCCGAGCATCGCCGCGCGGGCGCGCACGCTGCGCACGATCTCGGCGACGACGGGGATGTCGGGCGTCACGATGCCGGTCGCCTCGTCGAACGTCGAGTTCTTCACCGAGGTGAAGAACGCGTCGGAGTTGCGCACGGCAAAGTCCTGGCCGATGCCGGATGCGCCGGCGTTGAGAAATAAGGGCTCGCTCGCGCCGAACGGCGTCGGCGAGGCGTGCAAATCCTTGAGCTGAAAGTAGGTGCCGTCGTAGTCGAAGTCGTTCGGGTTACGCCATAAGCCGCGCACGATGTCGAGCCACTCTTGGGCCAAGACGTACCGGTCGTCGTGCTCCGGCACCGGTATGGCGAACATCGGCATCTGCGGCTTGGAGGGACCGACGACGAGGTTGACGCCGAAACGTCCATGCCCGACGTGGTCGGCCGTGACCATCATCTTCGCCGCGACGACCGGATGAAACAGCATCACGTGGACGGTGCCGAAGACGTAGATGCGTTTCGTGCAGGCCAGCAGCGCCGAGGCCCAGGTGAGCGTCTCGAAGCCCCAGTCCTGATAGTTCGTCGCGCCGCCCTGCCCGCGCCAGCGGGCGAGCGGGATGAAGAATTCCAAGCCGCGTTCGTCGGACATTTGGGCGAGACGCTGGTTCTCGTCCCAGGTCGCCCGCCAACGCTCGGGCACCGTCGTTGCCGTCATCCCCGACGAGAGGTTTGCCGCGAAGATGCCCAGCTTGAGTTTGTTCGGCGTTCCGAGCGCGAGTCGCGTCATGCCTTCGCCTGCGGCAGATCGAACAAGCGCGCGGCGTTGTTGTGAAAGACCGCTTGCAAGCCCTGCGCATCGAAGGCTTCACCGGACGCGAGCAGGCTGGCCGTCCAGCCGCAGGTACGATACGGATAATCCGAGCCGAACACGATGTTTGATTCGGGTACGATGGCCTTGAGCGCCAGCATCGTCCCCCGAGCGGGCACCTGCGCGGTGTCGTAATACAACTTTTGCGCTTCGGCGAGAAAGCCGTTCGGCGTGATCGCCTTGAACTTGCCGTTGCCCTGGTTGATGAATCGCTGCACGAGGTAGGGCATCGTGCCGCCGGCGTGCGAGAAGATCATGCGCACGGCGGGATAGCGCTGTGACGCGCCGCGGAAGACGTACTCGGCGATCGCCCGCGTCGTATCGGTCGCATACTCGATCGGTGCCGGACCGAGCCAGTCCTGACGGTGCGTGCACGCCGCGTTGCTGGTCGGATGGGTAAAGACCACCGCCTTGCGCCGGTGTAGCTCCTCGAACACCGGATCGAAGCGCGGATCGCCGAGCCACGCGTCGCCGTAGCTCGTCAGCAGACCGATCCCGTCGGCATCGAGTTCATCGTAGGCGTAGGCGATCTCGGCCAGCGTCCCTTCGATGTCCGGCATCGGGAGCAACGCGAACATGCCGAAGCGTCCCGGACGATCGCGGCGCAGTTGCGCCATGTAGTCGTTGCAGCGGCGCGTCAGCCGGCGCGTGGCGGCGGGATCGCCGAACCGGCCCCCGGCGACGGTGAGCGACGCGTACGCGGTGGCCACGCCGTCGCGGTCCAGCTCCTCGATCGCGCGCGACGGGCTCCAGCCGCGAAAGACGCGCCCCTCGTCCGCCGTTCCACCGGGCAGCGACAGCCAGAAATCCGGCGCGACGTGGTGGTGAACGTCAATGATCATTTCAGGTGCGTAACGATCTCTTCGAGCGGCAAGACGTCGGCGTATTTTTGGTTCATGTCGTACAAGTTGATCGCGTGCGAGGCTTGGGTGCGGTCGAACACGCACTCCTCGGCGACGATCATGTTGAAGCGCTGCGTGCAACCGTCGACGACCGCGGCGCGAACGCAGCCGCTGGTGCTCTCGCCGCCGACGATGATCGTGTCGATGCGGCGCGCGACGAGCTGACCCAGCAGCGGCGTGCCGGAAAAAACGCTCGGGCCGGCTTTATGGATGACCAACTCGCCCGGCAACGGAGCGACCGCGTCGATGATCTGATTCATGCGCGGCCGGCGCGCGGCCAACTCCGGACTGTCCGGCACGCTCGCGCTGCGGTTGCGCGAACGGGACCAGGGGAGCAGCGGCGCTTCGTGCATGTTCATGTCGGTCGAGAAGAACACCGGAATCCTCGCCTTGCGGGCAGCGGCGAGCAGGCGCTGGAGGTGTGGGATCGCCTCCCACGCGGCCAGCCCGCACGAGCTCGGCCAATCGCGCATCGCTTCGGGCAATGCCACCGGCGCGTCACCGAAAACCGCGCGATAGAGGTCGATCAGCAACAGCGCCGGGCGTTCTCCAAAGCCGAAGCGTGCACGTGCGCGACCCGCGTCGACGAGTTGGTCTTGCGGCGTCAGAAACGCATCCCAGACGCGCGGCATCAGGGCCGCCGTCCGGCGGCCTGCCGGTACGCATCGAGGATCTCGCTGCCGGTCGCCCACCAGACGTGCTCGTGTCCGTTGATGTACTCCAAGCCCTCGGCCAAGTAGCGAATGCGGTGCGCGACGCCGATCTTGCCCGGGTGCAAGGCGATCGCCATCACCTTCGCCGTTTCGGCCGCTTCGCCGTAGAGCGTGTCGAATTGGTCCTTGATCATGCGCAGAAACTCGACCGGCGTGTGCTGGGGGAACACGACGGTGTCGTTGATCTCCGTCGAATACGGCACCGAATGGAGCTCGCCGTGCGCGGTCTGCATCGGATAGGGCTGGTCGTCGTTGACCCAGTCGGCAACGTAATCGATCCCCGCTTCCTTGAGGAGGTCCGGTGTCCGGACGGTCTCCGCGAGCGCGGGTCCGAGCCAGCCGCGCGGGCGGCTCCCGGTTGCGGCTTCGATCCGGGCGAGGCTCTGCGCGATCAGCGCGCGCTCCGCCGCTTCGTCGAGCCCGCCTAGGGGCCGGCCGTTGGTGACGCCGTGCCCCATCCACTCCCACTTGCGGCGGACGCCTTCGCGAATGATCTGCGGGTACACGTCGCAGACGTCGCTGTTGAGTGCGACGGTGGCCCGAATGTTGAACCGGTCGAGCAGCGCCATGATGCGCCAGATCGCGACCCGGTTGCCGTAGTCGAACGCGGCGTAGGGGATCATGTCCGGAGCCACCGCGCCCGGCCGCGCCGAGCGCAAGAGCGTATCGAAGTGGATGTATTCGATATTCGGGATGACCCAGAGCGCTAAGCGCGCGCCGTTCGGCCAACGTAAGGGCGGCCGATCGACGATCGGGCTATACGCAAAGCGCCCATGCTCCATCATGCGTTCATCAGGCGAGCCCATTCGCGCAGTTGGCCGCGCTGCGTGACCTCGTCGCTGATGTGCCCGATGATCGAGCCGTCGGCGTCGACGCGTTCGCGATGGCGCCCGCGCGAGAGATCGACCCACGGGTTGACGACGGCTTGCAGCCCGTCCGTATTGCGTTCGAACATCTCGGTGTCGTCCGGCTGTCCCATGCCGGCCGGACCGGAGAACTCTTCGTGCCGGCGCACGCGCTTCTCGTTCATTTCCTGGCCGACCCCGCCGAAGTGCACCGGATAGAGGTAGACGTCGGTCCGGTCGACCGCGACGGGCACGATGACCCGCACGTGCTGCGTGATCAACTGCAGGTTCGGGAAGACGCCGAGGTGCGGATCGCCGTGAACCGCGATGAGTTCGGACCCGCGCTGCTGCCCGTAGGCCGCGAACATCGCCTCGACGTAGGCCTCGCCGCCGGGCTGACGGCGCATCGCTTCGACGTTGAGCTCCAGCTCGGAGAGCCGGTGCGGGATCACGTCGAGCATCACGTGTCCGCTGCCGAGATCGCGCGCAACGGCGAGCCCCGATTCGTTCATCGTCTTGCGCGGCGCCTGGGCGACGGCCGAGTCGACGTCCGGGTTTTCGCGGGCCATGCGCTGGCGGAAGATCTCGAAGACCGACTGGTGGACGACCGGCGGATGGTAGCCGTCCATGCCGACGAACTTCCAGTTCCCGCGATAGGTCGTCTTGTGGACGCCCGCATCGAGCAGCAGCTCACCGGTCGGTGAGGCGTCGATCATGTAGTCGAACTTTTCCGCGGCCAGGCCCAGATGTTCGCGCAACGGCCTGACGTTCGGATTGACGCTGCCGAAGATGAAACCGCGGTAGCTTTCGACTTGCGGAACGGGCGTAAGGCCGAGCGACGCGCGATCGAAGTCCTCGGGATACGCGTCGTCTTTTGGAATGTGAACCAGCGCGCCGGCGTTGTCGTACGTCCAGCCGTGGTAGAAGCAGCGGAAGTGCGACTGGTTCCCGCGCTGGACTTCGCAGATCAGCGCCCCGCGATGCCGGCAGCGGTTCATCAAGAGCCGGCAGGTTCCGTCTTCCCCGCGCACGGCGATGACGGGCTGGCGTCCGATGGTCCGAGCGACGAAGTCGCCGGGCTTCGGTATCTCGCTCTCGTGAGCGACGTAGAGCCAGGTCGCGTGAAAGATCTTCTGCATTTCACGCTCGAAGATCTCGGCCTCGGTATAGATCGCCGAATGGACCCGGTCGCCCCGGAAGTATTGGCTAGCCCAACTACCGGCGCTGGTGAGCGCCTCTCCCTGCTGGTATAGCATGACGAGGGCAGTTTCGCGCCCGACCGTCGGCCTCCCGGCTCCGGCGCGAGCGAGCGCCGAAGGAGCAAGCATTGACGTCCGGCAAGTCCGCAGCCGATGGTTAGCCGTAGGGATTTCGTTCGTCTCGCTGCCGCCGCTTCGCTTGCGCCGGTTCTTCGCTCGGCCCCGCTCGCTGAGGCGGCGACGCCGACGCTGCGCGTGCTGTTGTTCCCAACCGACGGAGTCAAGACGTTGCTCTGGGCCCAGCAACAGCAGTCCTTCGAACATCGTGGGCTGCCCCCGATCGAATTCGTGAAGATGGCAAACGGCGCCGCGATCATCCCCGCACTCGTCGGAGGCTCGGGCGAGTTTGGCGCCGGCAGCCTCTTCCCGATGTTCGCCGCCTTCGCGCGCGGACTGCCGATCAAGCTGGTCGCGCCGACGTCGCTCTATCTCAGCGCGCACGCCGATTCGTTGCTCCTGGTACAAGCGGATTCGCCGATCCGCACGGCGCGCGATATGAACGGTAGGATTCTCGGCGTCGACTCGCTGAACGACGTGTACACGCTTGCGACGCGCGCTTGGGTTTCGCAAGGCGGCGGTGACGGGGAGAGCCTCAAGCCGGTCGAGATCCCGGCGGCTGAATCGTTCTCCGCGCTCGTCGCCGGTCGCATCGACGCCGCAATCTTCAAGACCCCGTTCGGCTCGATCGCGCTCGGCACGAAAAAAGTCCGTCTGTTGGGCAAGCCGCTCGACGCGATCGCGCCGCGCTTTCTGCTCTCGTCGTGGATTGCGACGGACAGCTACATTACCGCTAACCCGCAGGTGGTGAGCGGATTCCAAGCCATCGTCGGCGAGTCGGCGCGCTACACGAACGGGCACGAAGACGCGACCGTCGACCTGGTCGCAAGCTTTACCGGACAGGATCCGGCGCAGGTGCGCAGTTCCGTGCGCGCAACGAGCGCCATCTCGGTCAACCTCGCCGAGTTGCAACGGCCGCTGGACTTCGCAGCCCGCTACAAGCTGATTCCCCAAGCGTTCGACGTGCGTCAGATGCTCGCACCCGGATACCCGATCTCCGAGAGCGGTTCACCCTAGCGCAAGCGCCTACTTCAGTCTCCCACCAGGACGGCTGGCGACCGAGAACGTGCCGTGTGCGGCATCCCAGCGATACGATTGGATCGCGTTCTGACCGATTCCGCGCTGACTACCGTCACGGAAGTAGTAGATGCCCGCAATGCCGGCCCAGTCGTGCAGGCCTTCGATGTAGTCGTGCAGCTTGGCTGCACTCGGATTCGGGCCGGCGTGGCGCAAGGCGTCGATGACGATCATCGTTTGGTCCCATACCAACGCCGATTCATCGCCGGGCCGCACCTTCGCCGCGCGAAAGGCGTTGAAGTAGGCCGTCTGCGCGTCCTTCACCGGACCCGGGCGCAGCGAAGGGTCTTCGACGATGCCGCGCGGGCCCGTGAAATAGAGCTCGCGCGGGAGCAACCCCGCGTATCCTCCTAGCTGCTCGTAGTCCATGTTCGCTGACGAGGCAGCGGTCGGGACGTCGAGGCCGCCGTCGCGCAATCCGTGCACGACGGTGCCGAAGACGGTCCCGCTGGCGCACGTGAATACGCCTTGCGGTGCGGCGGCTTTGATGCGCGCCACTTGCGCCGCGACGCTCAAATCAGTCGGCGTGAAGTGCTCGCTCGTCACGACTTGCATGCCGCGGTTTTCGGGTTGGGCGATCGCGTCCTCGATTTGCTGCTCGGCGTTACGGCAGCTGGCGTCGTTGGCCGAAAGAATGGCGACGCGGTTCCAGCCTTTGGCGTGAAAGAAGCGCACCATCACGACATTGTTGAGGGCGGTGCCCGCACCGACCGAGAACGCGTAGCCTCCCGGCGGCCCGGTCGTCACCGGCGAGAGGCAATAGTCCAGCGGTCCGCTCTTGGCCACAAGCGGAATCACCGCCGCGCAGGCTGCTGCCGAAATCGGGCCCAGAAAATACTGCGTGCCCTGAGCGATCGCGGCGTTCACGAGTTGCACCGCGACGACCGCGCTCGTTTGATCGTCCACGAAGTCGAAGTGAATCGGTCGTCCGTTGACGCCGCCTTTGGCGTTGACCACACCCTCGAGAACGCGCAGCGCCTCCGCGATGCGTGCCCCGGTAAACGAAAAGCTGCCCGTCTGTGAGACGATCGCTTCGATGTGGATCGGCACGGGCTCGGCCGCAACGGATGGAACGATGCCGAGCGCGACTCCCATGACGAGCACCGCTGCGGAGCTCAGGATTCGTAGCGTTCTCGTCATCATCCCAACGCGTTCATCAACCGAGAATGTGCCTCCTAGGTCTCGCTACGCCAACAGCGCGTGATCCAGCTTGGAGGCGCCGACTTCTTTGTAGAAGGCGGTGTGCGTCTCGCTGACCTTCGGGGCCCACGGGTCGAGCTGGCCCGGATTGGTGGCGAAGTGGACGGTCGGACCGACGGCATCGCGGTAGTCGGCTCCGCCGAAGGCCGCGAAGTCCTTGCTTTCCTTGTGCGCGAGCACGATGTCGCCGACCGCTTTGGACGCGTTGGCCGCGGCCGCGCGCACGTCGTTCGAGAGCCGGGGGTCGTTGGCGAACGTGTCGTAGAGGGCGATCGCCGGCCGGTCCGCGTGCCACGGCAATTTGCCGTCGTCGAAGCGCACCATGCCGTCGACCGAGCGGGCGTCGTCGAGAACGGCGGCTTGCGCGGCGTCGCTGCCTTTCGCCGCCGTCGTCAGGGCATGGTCGAGCGTCTTCACGGCGGAGCGCATCGCGCCGATCTTTTGCGCGTCGAGGTCGAGCACGTCCATCGCTGCGGCCGGCGTGTACGAGCCCATGCCGGGCATGCCGTAGCGGGTGTGCATCGTGTCTTTGACGATGGCCCGGGCCATCGCGGCCGGATCGCCGATGTTGCGGGCGATGTCTTCGGCGACGCTCGTCGGCGTGCCGGGCGCCAGCATCGTTTCGGGGCTGGCCGCGAGATACTTCACGCCGTCTTGCGAGAGGGCGTCCGCGAATCCCAAGGTCGACATGAGGCATTGGTTTGCCACGACGCCGTCGATGCCGCGGCCGGCGTCTTCCGGATGCGCTTGGGCGTGCAACGCGATCCCGTCGGCGATCGCGCCGGCCATGTCGGTCGAGGACATGATCGCGTGGTGCGTGTCGCTTTGCAGGCCGCCGCCGTCGCCGCCGCCGTGATCGACCAAGTCGATCCAGGTTTGCTTGGCGCCGTTGACCTCGGCGGCGTCGAGCGTGCGCGCGACGAAGCGCGCGAGGTTGGCGCGTGAGGAGGGATCGTGCGGCGCGTCGACCTGCGGCTCGCCGGCGATCTGGCCGCCGCGGATGTCGTAGGATTCGGTGCGTTTGCCGCCGTCCGGCTGGATGAGGTCGCGCCGGGCGGTCGTGTCTTCCACGTCGAACGCGATCCGATCGTCGTCCGCGCTGACGCGGAACGCCTGATCGACGACCGGCGATTGCACGGTGTCGAGATTGTTATCGCCGTCGCGATAGAGTCCGAATTGCAGAGCGGTGATGTTCATGCCCGCCTACTGCGCCGACCGGGCCCACTGACAAGGTCCGGGAGCGGTCTGGTCGGTTCTGGCGCCCGTGTGAAGAATCCAAGAACGGGCGTTCATGGCCGGTTCACGCTGCACCACGAACCTCGTCGCATGCCATGGGAGCCGATCCGAAAGCCGACATCCTGGGCGGTCGCGCCGAACATGCTCGATTACGGCGCCTCTCGTGAGTCCTTCTCATGGGCCGGCGAACGGGGCGCTTTTCTCGGTGCACCTCGCGCTGCGGGTTTCAACATCGCCGATCTAGCCGTCGACCGCCACGCCGAAGGGCCGCTGGCCGGCAAGACGGCTCTGCGCTGGATCGCTCAGAGCGGCGCGAGACGTGACATAACGTTCGCCGAGCTCCGCGAGCTCAGCAATCGTTTTGCGAACATCCTGCGCGAGCTCGGCGTCCGAGAAGGCGAGAGCGTCTTCGCGCTGACCGGGCGAATCCCGGAGCACCACGTTGCGGCGCTGGGAACGTTTAAGAACCGCAGCGTCTTCTGTCCGCTCTTTTCCGCGTTCGGGCCGGGCCCGCTCGAACAGCGGCTGCGGCGGGGCGATGCGCGGCTTCTCTTAACGACCCGGCGGCTCTACGAGAGGAACGTTGCCGGTTTGCGCGCAGCGCTCCCCGAGCTTCGCCATATCCTGATCGTCGATGCCGGCGAAGATGCGCCCGACGGGGTCCTGTCGCTACCGAGACTGATGCAGGCTGCCGCGGCCGATTTCACCGTGCCGCAGACCGAGCCTGAAGAGACCGCTCTGCTGCACTTCACTAGCGGGACGACCGGGATGCCCAAAGGCGCAGTGCACGTGCACGAAGCGGCCTTGATGCACTATGTGACCGGTAAGTACGCCTTGGATCTCCATCCTGACGACCTCTTCTGGTGCACGGCCGATCCGGGTTGGGTGACCGGGATGTCGTACGGCGTCATCGCGCCCCTTCTTCACGGCGTGACCAATCTTCTCGACGAAAGCGAGTTCGACGCGCAGCGATGGTACGAAACGCTCGCGCGCGAGCGCGTGACGGTCTGGTACACCGCCCCGACTGCGATCAGGATGCTCATGCGCGTGCCGATCGAGCCACGCAAGACATACGACCTCAGCGCGCTGCGCTTGGTCGCCAGCGTCGGGGAGCCGCTCAATCCGTCCGCCGTGGTCTGGGGAAAAAACGTGCTCGGTTTGCCGATTCACGATAACTGGTGGCAGACCGAGACCGGAGGGATCATGATCGCGAACTATCCGGCGATGGAGATTCGTCCGGGGTCGATGGGGCGTCCGCTGCCCGGCGTCGAGGCGGCACTCGTGCGCCGCGGTGCGGACGGAGCCTCGATTGAGGTCGTCGGCGAGGCCGATCAAGAAGGCGAGCTGGCGTTGCGGCCGGGATGGCCGTCGATGTTTCGGGGCTACCTTCACGACGACGAGCGCTATGCGAAATCGTTCGCGGGCGACTGGTACCTGACAGGCGATCTCGCACAGTGCGATGCCGACGGCTACTTCACGTTCGTCGGACGCACTGACGACATCATCAAGACTGCCGGACACATGGTCGGGCCGTTCGAAGTCGAAAGCGCACTGATGGAACACCCGGCGGTTGCCGAAGCCGGCGTCATCGGCAAGCCTGAGCCGACCATCGGCGAGCTCGTCAAGGCATTCGTTGTCCTGAAGCCGGGGTTTACGGCGAGCGACGAACTCCGCCTCGAGCTGCTCGGATTCGGCCGTCAACGCCTCGGATCGGCGGTCGCTCCGAAGGAGCTCGAGTTCAAAGAGCAGTTGCCGCGTACTCGCAGCGGCAAGATCATGCGACGCCTCCTTCGAGCGCGGGAACTCGGGCTGCCGGAGGGCGACATCTCGACCCTCGAGCCGGCGTCGTGATCGAGGCGGGGCCGAGTCATGGTGTGGCGCTCCTGCGCAAGATGCTTTTCATCCGGCGCTTCGAAGAGCGCTGCCTCCAGCTCTACGGCGAGCAGAAGATCAGGGGCTTTCTGCACGTCTATATCGGCGAGGAAGCCGTAGCCGTCGGGGTGCTCGAGGCAATCACGCCGGAAGAGCGCGTCGTCTCCACGTATCGCGAACACGGCCACGCCCTCGTCCGCGGGATCGCCCCGGGCGCGATCATGGCCGAGATGTACGGCAAGCAAGAGGGATGCAGTCACGGACGTGGTGGTTCGATGCACTTGTTCGACGCAAAAGCGAAGTTCTACGGCGGCAATGGGATCGTTGCCGGCGGAATTCCGATCGCGGTCGGCCTGGCCTTTGCCGATGCGATGCGCAAACGGAATGATGTAACCTGCTGCTTTTTCGGTGACGGCGCGGTAGCCGAAGGCGTCTTTCATGAGTCGCTCAATCTCGCGGCGCTCTGGAAACTACCGGTGCTGTTCGTCTGCGAGAACAACTACTACGCCATGGGAACCCGAGTGGATCTCGCCGAGTCGGTGCCCGACCTGCATCAGAAAGCTGCCGCCTACGGCATGGTGTCCGCCTTCGTGGACGGCATGGACGTCGAAGCCGTCGAGGCGGCAGCGCGTCTCGCGGTCGAGCAGATCCGCGCGGGCAAAGGACCGTACTTTTTAGAGTGCCGAACGTACCGCTTTCACGGCCACTCGAGCGCCGATCCGCAGCTCTATCGCACCAAGGCTGAGGTCGACGAGTGGAAGAGGCGCGACCCCATCACAACGCTGCTCGCTCGACTGAAGGAACGCGGGGAGCTGACCGACGCCGATGAGACGCGCATGGAAACCGAAGACGAGTCCGTCATCGGAGAAGCCGTCGCGTTCGCCGAGCGAGGAACGCTCGAGCCTCCCGAGCAGCTTACCCGGTTCGTCTACTCCGAGCGTAAACCGTGAACTATCGAGAAGCCGTTCGCGCAGCGCTCCATGAGGCGCTGAGCAAAGACGAGCGCGTATTCCTGATGGGCGAAGACGTGGGAAGCTACGGCGGCTACTTTGCGGTCAGCACGGGCTTCTTGAAAGAGTTCGGACCCGAACGCATT
The DNA here is from genome assembly GCA_049512335.1 of Candidatus Lustribacter sp. GTDB lineage: Bacteria > Vulcanimicrobiota > Vulcanimicrobiia > Vulcanimicrobiales > Vulcanimicrobiaceae > Lustribacter. Next base: position 1,483 of record JBEKXE010000050.1, on the reverse strand, counting down.
CGCGATACGCCGCTTTCCGAACTGGCCTATACGGGTATCGGCATCGGCGCTGCGCTCGCCGGAATGCGGCCCGTCATCGAGCTCACGACCACGAATTTCAGCCTGTTGGCGCTCGACCAAATCGTCAACAACGCGGCGAGTTACCTCTACATGTCGGGCGGTCAGTTCAACGTCCCGCTCGTCATTCGCATGGGGACCGGCGGTGCGCGTCAGCTTGCGGCACAGCATTCGCACAGTTTCGAAGGCTGGTATGCGCACATTCCAGGGCTGAAGATCCTCACGCCTGCGACGCTCGAGGACGCACGCGGAATGCTGCCGACGGCACTCGAAGATCCGGATCCGGTTCTCATCTTCGAACACGCGACGCTCTATCCGATGGAAGGCGAGCTTCCCGATGGCGCAGGGGCCGTCGAGATCGAGCATGCGCGTGTTCGCAGGAGTGGACGCGACATCAGCATCATCACGTACGGCGCGTCGTTGTGGAAGGCTCTCGATGCTGCCAAGACCCTTGCGGACGAGGGAATCGAAGCGGAGGTCGTCGATTTGAGAACCCTGCGCCCGCTCGATGACGCTACGATTTTCGAGTCCGTTTCACGAACGCACCGCGCGCTGATTGTCGACGAAGGCTGGCGCAGCGGCGGCATTTCCGCCGAGATCACGACCCGGATCATCGAGAACGTGTTCTACGATCTCGACGCACCCGTCCGCCGCGTCTGCAGCGCCGAGGTCCCGATGCCGTACGCCAAGCAACTGGAGGATGCGGCGCTTCCTCAGGCTGCAACGATCGCCGCCGCGGTCCGCAGCATCGTGCACGGCGGCAGTGGCTGAGTTTCGAATGCCGAGCTTGGGCGTCGACATGCAAGCCGGTACGCTCACGGACTGGAAGGTAAAGCCGGGCGATCACGTTCGTCGCGGAGACGTCATTGCGACGGTCGAGACCGACAAGGCGAACGTGGACGTCGAAATCTACGAGAACGGTGTCGTCGATCGCCTGGCCGCGAAGCCGGGCGATAAGCTCCCCGTCGGCACGTTGCTGGCGGTCATTCGCGGCGAAGGCGAAGCCGCCGCGCCGGCTGCGCCGAAACGCGTCGCTGCCTCTCCGCTGGCCCGTTACAAGGCTCGCGAACTTGGCGTCGATCTCACGACGCTAAGCGGGACGGGTCCCCACGGCGTGATCGAAGCGGCCGACGTCGAACGCGCGGCGCAGGCGGCTCGGCCCACCGTCGCCGCGCCGGTGCCCCCAGCACCGCCGGCACCGGCGCCCGCACCACCCGCAGGGACGCCTGCGATGACGGGAATGCGAAGAGCGATTGCCGCCGCGATGGCGCGATCGAACCGCGAGATCCCGCATTACTATCTCGAGACTCGGATCGACATGCACACGGCGCTGCACTGGCTCGAACAAGTGAATCTCGAGCGCAGCGTGAAGGACCGGATTCTGCCGGCGGCAATGTTGCTCAAGGCCGTCGCCGTAGCTCTCACG